>NZ_JBQNBW010000040.1:0-27101 GCF_052169735.1 Treponema sp. | reverse complement strand
TTTGTGAGCCTGTCAGTTTATAAATCAAATCGTCATCATATTGTAACTATCAATACTTAGAGGAGAAAAGCTTTCACTCGGTATAAAAACTTTTATTTTTTTTCATTTTTTTTCTTAAGTGTTCCGGTATATGTCCGATATATAGAATAAGCACGGTGAACAGGTACTACACCTCCTCCAGTGCTACGTTCTTCTGTGTTGGATAGCAGAGGATCTGGAAACTAATTATTGACATATCGGCAGGGATGCCGTGACGGACACCACTTACAGGTAATAACTCGTCAAAAATCGCCGAAGGAGTAGCAATATGATCATTAATCACAACATGAGCGCTATGTTTTCACAGAGAACAGTTGGACAGACCAACGTATCAACTCAGAAAAACATAGAAAAACTTTCATCCGGTTTACGCATCAATCGTGCAGGAGATGATGCTTCCGGCTTGGCAGTTTCCGAAAAACTGCGCAGCCAAATCCGCGGCTTAAATCAAGCAAGTGCCAACGCTCAGAACGGCATTTCTTTCATTCAAGTTGCAGAAGCATACCTGCAGGAAACAACCGATGTTATGCAGCGTATCCGCGAATTGAGCGTACAGTCTTCAAACGGTATCTATACTGCTGAAGACCGCTTGTACATTCAGGTTGAAGTATCTCAGCTCGTCGCTGAAATCGACCGCATTGCAAGCCATGCACAGTTCAATGGTATGAACATGCTTACCGGACGTTTCGCTCAAGAAACAGGAGAGAACACTGTTACCGCTTCTATGTGGTTCCATATCGGTGCTAACATGGATCAGCGCGTACGTGCTTATGTAAGCACAATGACTGCTAAAGCACTTGGTGTTCGCGATGTCGGCGATGAATCGATCATCAAGATCGACACCCCCGAAACAGCAAACCGTGCAATCGGTACCCTTGATGAAGCAATCAAGAAGGTCAACAAACAGCGGGCTGATCTCGGTGCATACCAGAACAGACTCGAAATGAGCGTTGTCGGTATCAACATTGCAGCGGAAAACCTCCAGGCCTCCGAATCACGCATACGTGACGTGGATATGGCTAAAGAAATGGTAGAATACACCAGAAACCAGATTCTGACGCAGTCCGGTACAGCAATGCTTGCACAGGCTAACCAGCAGACCCAAAGCGTAATGTCTCTGTTACGTTAAGCAGAACGCTTTAGCGGGCACTTTGGCATGCGCACAGCATAATAAGTGACGGAAAGGGTTGCTCCTTGCTTGGAGCAGCCCTTTTTTTACCGCAATGGTGTAGTACTGTGAAACGCCTCACTGAACTTGACATCTACATTCTCAAACAAGAATTCCCCGGACTGAGTCTCACTGAAGACCCTGATATTGAGCGTTATTTTGAATTCCGCGCCCTCAATCGGCAAGCAGAAGCATTAAAGCTCTACAATACGCGGCTCATACACCGCTATCCGGATGCCCGTATGCGTGTCCTACTGATGACCTATTACCGCAAACACGATGCACGGTTTCAGGTTTTATTAACCGACTCCCTTGCGCAGCTTGCCGCTAAGACCATCATCGAGGTAAAAAAGGTCATTATTTTCTTTACGAAAACGATTGCCCCGCTCAAAGACGCAAAGGTATACACGCTTATCCAAGTATGTGAAAAAGTGATCAGCGCTATCTCTGCCGACCGCTTTGCAGCAATCAATTTTACCGAAAAATATGTGCGGTACGCAGCACGGCTTAACTACTATGAAGAAGATATGCGGCAAGCGGCTGACACGCTCCGTATGTACATTACCGATACCATATCCTCGGTACGGGAATTCCGTGAAGAACGGGCACGGGAAAGTCGAGAGCAAAACCGGTGTGCAGCCAAAAAGCAGCAAGCCGCCGGTATCGATTTTTCAAAAATTCACTTTACCAAAGAGCAGGTCGCCGCAATCACCATTGCCCGGTCTATTACCCGTACTGAAGATCAAGTCCTTGCCTATACGGTCAAATATTGGAATCGCTTTGACGATGGTGCGTTTGAAAATATTCTTCTATTGTATAGCAGAAAATACGGCACCAATCACTTTTCAATTTTCCAAGCAGTAAAAATAGGAAGAATCCGCAAATGGAAGGATGAAGAACTGCTCCACGCAGTACTTTCAAATGTTGCTAGAGGCTACTACTACAGCATCGCAGGAGACCTCTATTTACAGCGTAGTTGGAAGCAGCTCAAATTAAAACTTGGTATCGGGGAACAACAGCATAGTTCTGCAGCAAAGCACACCGTAAAAACTACAGAGCAAGAGAATGTACCACAGAAAAAAACGCCCCTGCACAAGAAGCCGATGCAGCAAGCTGTACAGACAAGGCCTGAGAAAAAAGCTTCTTCTGTGATACCGAAAACCGGGAAACCGGAAGCCGCAGTGCAATCTGCAGAAAAAACCGCTGCGCAAAAACCGAAAAAAGCAGCCGTAACAAAAAGCCGTACATTGACAACAGCACCGGCACTGCCCTTGCAGAAAGAGCAGCAGCCTACAGCCCCCTCCCCTATTCCAGCACAACGAAAAGATGCTATTCTCCGGCAGCAGGAAGCCGCACAGATAAACACGGTACAATCAAGTACAACACTCCTTACATCGGATACAAACCAGCCGTCACCGCCGCATATATACCCACTGAACGAACCGGAGGAAACACCGCTTTCCATTGCCGATACAGTAAAAAAAGTAACCGGTAAAAGCTACGGTATATACCGGGAACTTTTCTTCAAAGAGGTACGTTCCGCAATCCGGGCGATTTTGCAGTATTCTGCAGTACAAAAACTATCATTTTTCGGCACTGAGCAAAACCATGCCGAAAATATCATCTATGATTTTTTAGAAACCAATTACGACAATCCCTATCAGCAATGGCAAGGCAGTCAAGCCCAAGCCGACGTACTTGCCCAAGGATTCCGCATCGACAGCCTTGAACCCATTATCCGCCGCTGGGCAAAAGACAATATCTAAATACATTAAACCTGTTCGGCAAAGCAGCTATTGAACAGGTCTACTTCTCAATACGGAACGTTTACTATCCAGCTCATTTGAAGCAGAGACTTATTCGTATGGAAGCATAATGCTCACAAGCATCCTCTACGGTTTATTCGTGCGGAGGGTTAATGCTCACATACCACAGCGGGGTTGTTATTCGTGCGGAAGATTGATACTGACATACTCTGTCCTGGTTTTTTATTTTTCTCTCTTTCTCTCTTGACATTCATTACCTAATAATCTAGTATACTAGTTATCTAGTGTACTAAAGGAGGTAAACATGAAATATGATACCGATATACCGATTTATATTCAAATTATCGAGAAAATAAAAAACGATATATTGAACGGTACATTGGTGCCGGGTGAAAAACTGCCTTCCATGCAAGAAATGGCTGTAACAATGGAAGTTAATCAAAATACGATTTTGCGGGCATATAAAGACTGCGAATCTCTCGGCATTATCGAAACAAAACGAGGCATCGGTTCATTTGTCATCGGTGATCAGGAATTGATCAACCGGCTGCGTACTGAAAAAGTTACGCTCATCATCGATGCATTTATCCGCGACTTAGAAGCCCTCGGTTATTCACGGGCGGAAATTATTGATCTTATAAAAGATGCAGGGCGGTCAGCACAGGAGGTTACCCCATGAGTATTATTTTACAAGCGGATTCACTCAAAAAATCCTATTTTACTAAACCGGTACTAAAAGATATTTCGTTAGAAATACAGGACGGTTCGATACTGGGCTTACTTGGTCCCAATGGTTCCGGAAAAACAACCTTCTTAAAAATCATTGCAGGACTGCTCCATGCCAGCTCAGGTGATATCCGGATATGCGGTAAGCCTATAGGGCTTGAAACGAAAGCCATGGTCTCTTTGTTACCCGACAGGAATTGCCTCTATCCTAAAATGACAGCGCTGGATGCCATTCAATTTTATCAAGATTTTTTTGATGACTTTGACCGCAACAAGGCGTTGGAACTGCTCAGCTTTATGCAGCTTGACCAAAACCAAAGTATTAAAACGATGTCAAAAGGTATGATCGAAAAAATGAACTTAACCCTTACCTTTTCCCGCGCAGCAAAACTCTTTGTCCTTGATGAACCGCTCGGCGGAACCGATCCTGTTGCCCGTGAAAAAATCATCAAAACAATTATCAAAACATGGACGGAAAATAGCGCCATTATTATCAGTACACATCTGGTGACAGATGTTGAGCACGTCTTTACCGATGTTGCTTTTTTACGCGAAGGGACAATCGCCCTATCCGGTGATGCAGAGCAGCTGCGGGAAGCGCATCAAAAATCAATTTATCAGCTGTATCTCGAAATTTTCGGGTAAAACAGATGCTTAATTTACGGAGGCTTATATGAAACGGATCTTTAAATACACCTTTTTGCAGCAAAAGCAAAATATTCTGCTCCGCTGTGCACTTATGGCATGTATGAGCGGAGTTGAACTGCTGTTCCTCACCATGACAAACGATGTAACAAACGGTTTTTATCATTTCTGGTTTGTGTTGACCATGCTAACCTTAGCGGTTATTCCGCTCTCATCCTTTATCCGGTGCAGCAGCGGATATGCACGCTCATTGCTATTTACCGATGAAAGTTACCTCATGCTCACACTACCGGTACGCACCGAGTGGATAGTACTCGGCAGGATGCTGTGCGGACTTTTTGAACTGTGCATATATGCTCTTGTTGCACTGCTGCTCTTTGCCGTGGTGATGCTTTTTTGGATTATTCATTACATGGGCTTTCACTTTCAGGATTTATTCCAGCTTGACCTCGGACTTATCAATACGATACTAGTCAAAAATATTCCGGGATATATTGTACTGCTGTTTTTGTTTATTGCCGGATTTATTTTGATCGGGAATATAACGCTTGCCGTTCAAACCTTTTTGCGGTCTTTTAACATTAGACGTATGCGCGCACTGTGGACGGTAGGAAGCATCCTATTGTTTATGAGTATTCTTTCATTCATAGGGACGATTGAAACACAGGCAGCCGCAGTGGTGGGAGATGCCTTTTCCATTACGATTTACGGTATCAACCGTTACTTAGGAGCATTTACCTATCCGGCTGTGACCGTCCATGTACCTGTTGTATCCATCCTACTTTCCATAGCACTCGGCATTGGATGCTTTTTTCTCTCGGTTTTGCTTTTAAAAAAGAAAGTGGAAGTATAGGGCACCCTTCGGTAACTGTGCAGTCGATTGTACAATCTATCCCCGGATAAGAGAGTCAAGCTTTTATCCGGGATGTATATTTTTTACCTCTTTCGGTGAGAATCGTTAGCGGAAACCCATGCTTCGTATTCATCTGCAAGCTGACTAGGAGTTTTCTGCCCAATCATAACTGCCTGAATACCGGGATTAAGTACGCTGTTCACACCTTCACTATCCATCTTGGCATCGATCACATAGCCCATGCTCTGGTTATTGATAAGCTCAACATACTGTTTCGTAAGCTGATCAATATCAAATTTAGAAAGGTCAAGCTTATAGGTGGTCATAGTACCATACTTTGTCAGAATTTCGCATGCTTCTTTGCCGGACATAAAAGAAATAAATTTCCATGCGGCATCAGCTTTCGCACCTGTCAGTTTTGCATTCATACCAAAGCTTTCACCGGTTGTTGCAGCGCTTGAACCGTGAGTAACCTCCCCTGCAACAGCAGGGAACGCCATCAGCTGATACTGTGCATAATCTTCAGGCTTTGCAGCATTCTTTAATGCCGAAATACGCCAGCCGGCATCCAAAAGATAAACGGCTTTATCAGCAATAAATTCGCCCCAAGAAGCAGTGCCTTCCATCTGATTGACTCCGGGAGGGAATAATTTTGAATCGGTCATGGTTTTAATAATATTGATTGCATCGACAAATTGCCGGTCGGAAAACTTTGCCGTCCCAACCATTGCCTTATCAAACCATGCAGTTCCCGCCATCCGGTCTGTCAGCATAGATAATAAGAGCGACTGAGCCTGCCACTGTCCTTTATTTGCAAATGCAAGCGGAGTCAAACCGGCTGCTCTGATTGCGGGAACCTGTGCAATCATCTCATCGAGGGTTTTCGGGGTTGTTAAGCCAAGCTGCTTCTGCAATTTCGGGTTAACATACACAACCGTACATACTGCAAGATTTTGCGAAATAATATAGATTTCTCCGTTTGGTCCCTGAGGAGCCCATACCGCTGGATTGTACTGATTTTTCAAATCCTCCGTCAGATAGGGACGAAGATCTTTTACCATACCGCGGTCAAGCACGTAGCCTGAACGTGCGCCCGCATATGTAGTGAATACATCGGGAATATCCCCGGATGCTGCCATGATCTGGAATTTATCATGGAAGGCTTCGCCGTTCACGTACTCGAACTCAAGTTTGATATTCGGATACTTTTTTTCAAATGCTGCGACGGTTTCGGGCCAATAGGCAGACTGCGGATTGGCTAAATCCATTTGCATGTACACCGAAAGGCTTACCGGTGCATCCGAAGCAGCACTATCTTCTTTCGGCTTACTACAGCTTGTAAGCACAAAAACTACAGTACACAAGCACAAGAACGATAGCGCAATACTCTTTTTCATTGCATCCTCCTGAACAAGACAACTTGATAAGCCCATATACGAACTTTCAATCGTCCGGTTTAATATGCAGCTACGAATATGACACGCAGCTTAATGATAGTATATCATTGATTTGCGCTCTTTGCTAGTGAATTATTTTTAAGACAGCGAAGTAAAGGGATGCGTCAATTGACTTCACTGCCTAATTACCGATTGATGCCGGCACTTCGTGTATAATACGCGAAGTGTTTGCAAGTCCGCACAACAGAATCTTGCACATCTTAGGGTGAAATCTGACAGTTAAAAGCTCTTGCGTTGCAATAAAAGATTGTGATAAGCTATTAAATTATGTATTGGAAACTATCTATCAGCCTTGCTGATGGGGCATCTTCTAAAAAAATCTAACCCAACTTTTAGAAGATGTTCAGGGAGAAGATATGCGGTGCCCCTATTGTGGAAATCTTGATGATAAGGTAGTAGAATCCCGGATGCTGGGACAAGGAGACTGTATCAGGCGGAGGCGGGAATGCCTCGGATGCGGATATCGTTTTACCAGCTATGAACGGATTGAAGAAAAACCGCTGATGGTCATTAAACGGGATGGCAGGCGGGAACCCTTTGACCGGTCAAAATTAGAGCGCGGTATTGAGCGTTCGCTGGAAAAGCGTCCCGTTTCAATGAATGCTATCGAAAATATTGTCAGTGATATTGAAGACGCAGCTGTGATGAGCAGTAAAGGCTCGAAAGAAATCAAAAGCACGGAACTGGGTGAGATGGTACTTGCCCGGTTATATTCGATAGATAAGGTTGCTTATATTCGATTTGCATCAGTGTATAAACAATTTAACAACCTCGATGAATTTATAGGTGAGGTACAAAAGATACATGGAGAGGAAGAACATGAGTCAGACAGTATTTCCTGAGTGGATGACTTTTTTAGGTGATACAACAATAGAAACAAAACCGGTATTACGGTCTGTTGTAAAGCGGTCCGGTGATATTGAAGTTTTTAACCGGAATAAAATAAAACTTGCAATTCAAAAGGCAATAGAAGCGGTAAGCGGACATACTGATGAAGAAAAAGCCGATATACTGACTGCTGCCGTTGAAGAACAGCTCAAACAGCTGATGGCTTCCCGTCATGCTAATTCAATTCCTGCGATAGAAGAAATTCAAGATATTATTGAAAATGTTTTGATCGAACATAATGAAGCCCGCATTGCCAAAGCCTTTATTTTATACCGTGCGAAGCGGGAAGCTGTCCGCGATGCAGAGCGGCTGATGATTGATATTGATAAAACAATGAACGGCTATTTGAGTAAAAGCGATTGGCGGGTAAACGAAAATGCTAATGTCAATTTTTCGCTTGGAGGGCTTATTCTCCATAATTCCGGTACGATAACGGCAAATTATTGGCTCAAAAATATCTATACGCCGGCTATTGCCGAAGCCCATCAGACGGCAGCCTTTCATATTCACGACCTTTCGATGTTTTCAGGGTATTGCGCAGGGTGGTCGCTTCGGCAGCTCATTGAGGAAGGCTTGGGAGGGGTACCGGACAAGATTACATCAAAGCCCGCCCGGCATCTTTCTACGCTTATTCAGCAAATCGTAAACTTCTTAGGTATCATGCAAAACGAATGGGCTGGTGCGCAAGCGTTCAGTTCTTTTGATACGTACCTTGCACCTTTCGTGAAAGCTGATGCAATGGACGAAAAGAGCGTAAAACAATGTCTGCAAAGCTTTATCTACGGAGTTAATACGCCGAGCCGTTGGGGAAGTCAGGCTCCGTTTACTAATATCACCCTTGATTGGAGCTGCCCCAAAGACCTTGCCGATAAAAAAGCCCTTGTCGGCGGTAAAGAAACTGCGTTTACTTACGGTGATTGCCAGCCGGAAATGGATATGATCAATAAACTCTTTATTGAGCTGATGCTCGAAGGCGATGCAGCAGGGCGCGGTTTCCAATATCCTATACCGACATACAATATCACGGAAGATTTTAACTGGGATAGCCCGAATGCCGCCCTGCTTTTTGAAATGACGGCAAAATACGGCACTCCCTATTTCCAGAATTTTATTAATTCAGATCTCAATCCGAGTGATGTCCGCTCTATGTGCTGCCGTTTGCAGCTGGATAAGCGCGAATTGCGGAAGCGGGGCGGAGGGTTGTTCGGTTCCGATGAATTTACCGGTTCTATCGGTGTGGTTACAATCAATATGCCGCAAATCGGCTACCTTGCGCAGACTGAAAAAGAGTATTTTGACCGGCTGGATTATTTGATGGATCTTGCAAAAACAAGTTTGCTTATCAAGCGCAAGGTAATCCAGCGGCTGTTGGAAGGCGGGCTTTTCCCCTATACACGCCGGTATTTGAAGCATTTAAACAATCACTTTTCTACTATCGGAATTTGCGGCATGAACGAATCTTGCCTCAACTTCCTTGGAGAAACGATTGTTGGAGAAAACGGCAAAGCATTTGCCGAAAAAGTCCTCACTCACATGCGTAAACGGTTAGCAGATTTCCAAGAGCAAACAGGTGATCTCTTTAATCTTGAAGCAACCCCCGCAGAAAGTACCTCCTACCGGCTTGCCCGTCATGATAAACAGCAGTTCCCGGACATTATTACTTCCGGGGATCGGGAACCGTATTATACCAATTCGAGCCAGCTGCCTGTTTCGTATACCTCCGATGTATTTGAAGCCTTGGATCATCAGGAGGCTCTGCAGCGTAAATATACCGGCGGTACTGTTTTCCATATCTTCTTAGGTGAATCGATTAAGGATTGGCAGGCGTGCAGGGATCTGGTAAAAGCAGTGGCTACCCATTACCGTATTCCTTATTTTTCTATTTCTCCGACTTTTTCCATTTGCCCAAAACACGGGTATATTGACGGTGAACATTTTGAATGCCCCTTGTGTAAGCGGGAAAAGGAAGCAGAATTGGAAGCCCGCTTGCGTGCGCTCAAGGCAGAACAGGAGAGCCTCGATTCTGCAGCAGCGGTACAGTAAACCCTGTGTAAAAAGAAAAGCCTTGCGGTTGCGTTTAGCGTAACCGCAAAGGTTCAAAAGACGTAAAGGTTTCAAAGGGAACGCTGTGATTCAGTGCGCTCTCATGTTTTTTGTTCTCTTTACGCCTTGATGGTAAACAGTGAAAACAAAAAATAGTATACTGACTTAATGCACAAGGAGCCCGTCATATTCGGTATGCTTGTTGAACCATTCTACTGCATACGAACATTGCGGACGTATCTTTTTTCCGTTCTTTTGCGCATACTCGACAACCTCTTTAACGAGTGCGCCCGCAACACCTTGTCCCCGTAATGAACCGTCAACAAAAGTATGATCCAAGCATACTGCTGTTTCGCCTTCCGGCGGGAATGTAACTTCAGCGATTACCTTACCGGCATCGTTTTCTGCGTAGATTCTGTTGTCTTCATGTATAAAATCCATGGTAACTCCTCATGTAATACTCCGAAACTGCTCAAACCGATTGCCGATCCAAGTTGTCAGTGCGGATATCATCAATCTGTTCGGCACATCGAACAGGTTATCTTGAAATGCAAGGTTCTCAATCGTACTCTTTGTGCGATTGAGAAGTCGTCAACCTGTTCGGAAATACAGTTATCGAACAAGTCCAGTATGCCATAAAGAAGCTGAAAAGTTCAACTATGCTGACATACAGCAAACTCTTTTCCATCTTGCTACATCCTTCCGGCTTATCTTGCAAATACTCAGAATCATATTATAATAGAGCAGCTCTAAAAACTCAGATATAGTTTTTAGAGCTGCCTGATAACCGCTAACAGTTGCATTGAGGTTTTATGAAATGGGTAAAAAGTATGTTTTTTTGGATTCCGGGATAGGAGGACTGCCTTATTTCCGTTCCTTTCATCAACAAGCGCCGCATACTTCGGCTGTATATGTGGCTGATTTGGAGCATTTCCCTTACGGAGAAAAAACACGGGATGAAGTTATTCGGTATGCAATCACTGTTACGGAAAAAATTATTGCTCGTTTTCACCCTGAATTGATTGTCATTGTATGCAATACGATGTCAACAGCAGCACTTGATGCCCTGCGGAAAACGTTTCCCATTCCTTTTATCGGGACTGTCCCTGCTGTAAAAGTTGCCGCAGAATGCAGTGTCCGTAAACATATCGGCATTATCGCGACTGCACGTACAATACATGATCCGTATCTTGAAAAATTGATCCAGTCTTTTGCTGCCGACTGTAAAATTGAAAAACGTGCAGATGCCAAGCTCGTTGCACAGATCGAAAACGGGCTGATTACTGCCCCTGATGAAGAAAAACGGCGGGCTATAGCGCCTGCAATCCGCCAATTTAAAGAGGCTGGAGCCGATACACTGGTGCTGGCGTGTACTCATTTTTTGCATTTAGCAGAGACCTTTGCCGAATGCGCTGCACCAACAATAAAGGTTGTCGATTCCTTGTCGGGGGTTATTTCCCATCTAATGGAGGTTCTTCCCCCTGTTGCAGAGCCGGAAGACAGCCGCAGCTGTTGTTATGTAACGGGAACTATTACGGAGGACATAGACCGGCTTTACCGCGGGTATTGCACATTATTTGACCTTGAGTGGAAGGGGGCGCTGTAATGCAGGGATTGGTACTGAGCGGTGCGAACAATTTTTTTGCGGTAAAAACCGAAGGATCGGATGTACTGCGCTGCTCAATTAAGGGGAAAAAGCTCAAAGATATTCAGGGGTACTATAATCCCTTAGCTCCCGGTGATATGGTTGAAATTGAGCGGGATATGCTCCGTCCTGATCAGGGACAAATCACAGCTCTCGTACCGCGCCGCAACGGTTTTGTCCGCTGGAATCAAAAAACACGGAGACCGCAGCTGTTGGCAGCAAATCTGGATGTGCTGCTCTGTGTTACAACACCGGCAAATCCTCCGTTCCGCCCCCGTTTTACCGACCGCGTTTTGGTGCAGGCTGCTGCGGAGAGTATTCCGGTGCTTATCGTGCTCAATAAAATCGATCTCGGCGTTTCAGAGCAGGTACGGGAGCGTATTCAAGATTGGCAGCGCATTGGGGTGCAGGTGTGCGAAGTATCTGCCCAAACAGGAGAAGGGCTTGAACAGCTTGTACAGCTGATAGCGGGTAAAACATGTGCGGTCACAGGACAATCTGGAGTTGGAAAATCAAGTTTGCTCAATAGTCTTGACCCTGAGCTGACACTCAAAACAGCTGATATTTCGTTTAAATACGACCGCGGCATCCATACAACAACGCAGGGCTTGTTTTTGCCGATGTGCTTTACCGCACAAGACGGAACAAAGACCTCGTTTAATATTATCGACACGCCCGGGATCCGCCACTTTGCCTTGTGGGGAATGAAACCTGATGAGGTGATTTTCTATTTTCCTGAAATGGAAGCCGCAGCCGTGCAATGCGCATTCGGTTTATCCTGTTCGCATATCCATGAACAGGGGTGCCGTATCTTGGAAGCCTGTGAAGCGGGGCTTATTCATCCCGACCGCTACGAAAGCTGGCGTTCTATGCGCGATGAATTGGAAGCCCTCACCGCAGACGAATACTAGCGGTTTTTTACGGTGCATCTGAAAAAGGGAAGGAAGCTCCGTAGTAGAAATGCCGGTTAATCTATTTTTCCTAACTAATATAGTAAAAACTACTCATATTCAATTTAAAAATGCCGATATTATAAATGCCAATGGGAGGGAACCATCTATGCTTAAAAACACTGCATTTCAGGATAATCTCTATCAGCTTACTAAGATTATCACCATTACTACAGAAGGTTTAGCGCTTGAACTTTCAGAACATATATTTTTAGATAAAATCTTATCCGATATTTCTTTCGTTTCAAAGTCGCTGCAATCCATATTTAGAGAAGTTGAAAATCTTTCACACTTACCGGAATATATCCCGATTATGGAGTGCCTTCATGGCTGTGAAACCGATTATTTGCAGCTTTTGACAACATTTGCAGATAAAGCAATAGCTAAAAACTTTGAATTGCCGATTGCTGCTTCTGAATTGACCGCTTTATATAAACTCCACAGCGGCATAAAAGACAGCATTGAAAGCCGTATGCAAGAAACCGGAACAAATCTTGATGTATACCGTATTGTCTCAAAGAATGAATTGACCGAGCTGCTGTGCGTATAAGGAAACAAAGATGCGGATTACAGGAGGATCACTAAAAAACCGGCAAGTCGTATGCCCAAAGGGGATTATCCGGCCTGCAATGGACAGAATGAGGGAATCCCTATTCGCTATTTTAGGTAATTTAGACGGAAAATCCTTTTTAGACCTTTTTACCGGATCGGGAATGTGCGGGCTTGAAGCGTATTCGCGCGGGGCGTATCCTGTTGTTTTGGTGGAAAAAGACAGAGGCAAATTTCCTATCCTATTAAAAAATGCCGCACTCGCAGACAAAAAAATTGAATGCAAGTGTATGCCGGTTGAACTCTATCTTGCCCGTGCCAAAGAAAGCTTTGATATTATCTATCTTGATCCTCCGTTTCCGTATCAATTTCACTATGATTTACTACGCACCATTGCAGAATCACCGGTTCTCAAAACAGAAGGACTTGTGCTCATCCACCGTCCAAAAGAAAAGCAACTCCCCGAAGAGATACCGCCGCTTTCCCGAATCGACCAACGTGCATACGGACGTTCTATTGTTGATTTTTACCGGAAAGCCCCGGAGACACCTCCCTCACCCGCGCAATAAGGAGTAAAGAGAGCATAGCTCTTTCAAAAAGAAGCGGACTTCTATATAATGAACCGCATTATGATTTCAGAACCCGAAGTACATTCCGAACTAAACACAGAATCGGACAAAACGCAAAATGAATCGGTTATTACCGCCTTTAAAGTAAATGATTTTGAAGGACCGCTTGATTTGCTGCTCTTTTTAATCAAAAAAAACGAGATTAACATCTATGATATTCCTATTAGCGATATAACCGAACAATATCTTGAATATCTCGACTATGCCGTTACGCTTAATTTAGACAGCCTCACTGAGTTTTATGAGCTTGCCGCTCATCTTATCTATATAAAAAGCAAGATGCTCCTTCCCGTTGAGGTTGATTTGGATGATGAAGACATGGAAGACCCTCGGATGGAGTTGGTCAATAAGCTGATCGAATATCAAAAGTTTAAAAAACTTTCCACATTAATGGAAGAAAAAGAGAGTGAGGCTGAGTGGTTTTTTGAGCGGAAAAAAATACAACATGCACTCCCTTTTACCGAAGAAAATTTATGGGAGCGGGTTGATACATGGGAGCTGCTGCGGACTTTTTCAAAGCTGATGTCCAATTATAAGTCGGAACAAATTTTGGATTTGTATGAAGAAGTGTCGGTAAATGAAAAGCTGACACTGATGAACGAACTTTTGGAAGCAAAAGGCGAATGTCTTTTCACCGATTTAATTGTGCGCAAAGGGAATCTGCTGGATGTGATCTGCGCTTTTATGGCGCTGCTTGAAGCCGTTAAGTTTAGAATTGCAAGTATTTGGCAAAATAGGATGTTTGGAGATATAAAAATACGTCCGTGGGAAAACAACGGCAATGATGGAGTATAAAATGGAAAAAGAAACAGCCCTCGTGGAGGCAGTCCTTTATTTGGAAGGAGAGCCGCTTGACGAAGCTGCAATCAGTAAAATTGCCGGTTTGTCGGTTGATGTTGTGCAGGAGTGCATCAAAAACCTCAAAAGCAGCTATTCGGAAAGTTCAAGCGGAATAGAGTTGACACAGATGATGGGCGGATGGATTATTACACCGAAAAAAGAATTTTGGGATGCGCTGAAAGACCGGTACGGTAAAAAAAATGACAACCGGCTCTCCCGTGCTGCGATGGAAACGCTTTCAATTATTGCGTATTCCCAGCCGGTAACCCGCGCTGAAATTGAAGCAATCCGCGGGGTTTCTGCTGATACAATGATCAGATTGTTGGCAGACAAAGGATTGATTAAAGAGGTTGGGAAAAAAGATGTGCCGGGAAAACCGGTACAGTTTGGTACAACAAAGGAGTTTCTCAAAGTATTCGGTTTAAACAGCATTGCTGATCTGCCGAAAATGGACGAAACAGAACAGGAGCGGTTTGAACTTGCACGATAACTTTTTTGATTCCCGGAAATCGCGAGGTATATCCGACTCCGGTGAGCCTTCTATGGTACATACACGGAATGCTCAAGCCTATAAAAAAAAATCGCCTGCCAATGCCGGAAATATCACCGGGGAAAAAGCAGCGGTACTGCACGATAGCATCACTTCTGCTGTCGAGGAGCCTCCAGTCTCTTCCCGGAACGGGAAGGTCATCACCAATCAAACTGCGGTATCTTCCCGGAGCGGGAGTACTCATGCTAAGAAACCCGCAGCTTCTCCTCAGAGCGGGAATGGCAACGGTGATCCACCGGAGGATGCCAGCCGGGAAATGAGGCTCCAAGTGTACCTTGCACATGCGGGGGTTGCATCCCGGCGTGCCTGTGAAGCTATTATCGCCGCAGGGCGTGTGTCCGTAAACGGTATTACGGTTACGGGAATGGGCAGCAAAGTAGCCCCGGAAGACATCGTGCACCTCGATGGAAAACCGGTATACCCGGAAACCCGCAAGTGCTATGTGCTTTTAAACAAGCCCGCCGGGTTTGTCTGTACCCTTTCCGACGAAAAAGGCCGCCCTACCGCTGCCGATCTTTTAAAAGAAGCGTATAGCGAACGGCTGTATAATATCGGCAGGCTTGATATGTTCTCCAGCGGAGCCATCCTGTTCACCAATGATGGGGACTTTTCCGCAAAAATTGAGCACCCTTCAGCACAGATCGAAAAAGAATACCTCATCGAAACAACACAGGACTTTCCGCCGGAGCTGCTCACCCGCTTCCAACGCGGCATCCGCGTTGACGGCATTTTTTACAAATGCCGTTCAGCCGCTGCCGTAAACCGCCGCAAGATGCGCATTGTCCTGGTGGAAGGCAAAAACAGAGAAATCCGCCGTGTGCTGGAACACTTTAACTGCACAATAAAGCGGCTGATGCGGGTTCGCATCGGGAACCTCCAGCTGGGAACACTCAAAGCAGGGGAATACCGCGATCTTACAGCACAGGAACGGCAGGCGCTGCTGGCTCTTGTTTCTCCTTCTTGAGCTTTTTACCTAGAGGGAACCTCTCAAAAAGCTGAGGTTTTTAGAAAATACCCTCTGCTGCTTTGGGAATACTGCTGTTGGGAGGAACAAGTTATTTTTTATGGAGATTTTATCCCTCTTCATGCGGAGAGGGTACTCATCCGATGGTCTGCACTGCGGGTGTTAACTGTATCATTGACAGACGTATGAGCTTCCATTACTATGCTATAAAGAATGAAAATTATCGTTTCAAGGCAAGAAAATACCTGTAATTCAAAAGTAAGGAATACCTATATTATGAAGACACTATCAATAACAGGATGGCTTCTTATTTTCATTGTACTCCTGCTGAGCTGTAGCATCCATGAAAAATCAGCAGAAACCGGCGCGCAGATGCCCAGCGATTCAGTCGTTATCTATACTTCAATGTACCCTAAAGTTATAGAAACAATTCAGCAAAGACTTGCAGCAAAATTTCCGCAGCTAAAGATAGACTTTCAGTACCAAAGCACTAAGTCATTCCAATCAATGATTACATCTGAGATGCGAAGCGGAAGAGTAAAATGTGATATGCTTGTCATTGCGGATACATCCTATGCTGTTGAGCTGAAAAAACAAGGGCTATTACACCAGTATCGCTCGCGGTATATGCACTCAATAGCACTGCCCTATGACCGTGATGGATATTGGTATCCCGTGCGCATTTCCAACATGGTGCTCGCTTATAATTCTGCAATAACAGGGGCGGATGCTATCGCATATAGTTTTAAAGAATTTGCAGAAAAAGAAAATCTCTACGGATGTATTTCAATGCCGGATCCTCGAATTTCAGGAACTGCATTTACTGCGCTGTTAAGTCTCTATGATACCTATGGGGAAGACTTCTTTATCAAGCTAAAAAAACAGAACGTTGTACTCGAAGCAAGCAGCAAAGCAATTGAAAAACTGGAACACGGTGAATATCGGCAAATCATGGTACTCGAAGAATCTATTTTGAAAAAACAGCAAGAAGGGGTATCTTCCCTCGAAGTGATTTACCCGGCTGACGGCACTATTATGATTCCAAGTCCGATTATGACCATTGCTGTTGATAAGTCTGCAAACCGGAACATAAAAGCCTGTGAGGCAATCACAGACTGGTTCCTCTCTGAGGAAGGACAACACTCGATTGTTGACTGCTGGATGCACTCCATCTCCAAAAAACCAGTTGCCTATCCTTTGTATTCCCATGCCTCACCGGAAATACGGGAGAACGCTATACCCATCGACTGGAAAAAAGGATATATGCGCCGCGATACTATCACAAAACTTTTCCAGAACTACCCCACTCAGCCCAAAGCGGAGTAATAGTCTTTCTATTTTTGAAATAATTCTTGCTTTTACCTTTTTTTGAGTATATACTTATAACCATGCCGTGCCGTAATATCGCATTACCGCAGTACCAACCGCCTCTCGCTCAAACGCAACCCTTATTGTCGGGGCAATCACGTAAGGTATGCTGTAAGCAATTATCTTTGAGCAGTAGGCTACTGACGTTCAATAGTCTTTTGCAAAAGAGGCTTGACACGCTTATAACCGGTACTATAATTTTCACGGCTTCACGGCTTCACGGCTTCACGGCTTCACGGCTTCACGGCTTCACGGCGACTACTCTCTTTAGATAATTTCCTATCTACTTTTTACACATATAACTATTTTTTCTCATTATTAGACGCGGATAGGCACGGCTTAATCCGCTTTTTTCAGGTTACACAGCACTCTCTTTTCGCACCACAGGAAAGAAATAAACTGCAGAGAACGCAAAGATATCCAAAGGATTTTTATACTTTGCTTTCTATACCTTATTCTTTGCGCTCTCTGCATACTTCGCGGTTAATTGAAACACTGAATATCAGCTATTGCATGCGCTTTTACAATGCTGCTTTGTACCGGCGGGAACGGCTGAAAATTAGGTTGGATAGCGGATCGTTTTTAGATGGAAATGCACAAGAGAATCTATTTTTATTCAAAGGAGACTGAAAATGAGCCTAGGAGAAGCGCTTTTATCATTAGCAAATTTAGGTGTTGCTATCTTGGCAGCTCTGTATATCCCTAAAAAAATGATGAATAATCAAATATATGCAGACCTTATTAGTGAATATCGTAGTCCTGCTATTGGTCAAGCCATTATTTCAGTTATAGCGTTTTATACAAATGATTGTAATTCTGATGTTGAGATGATAGAAAAAAAATATTTTGAACGGTATGAGACTGATAAACAAAACGGTAAATATGAAAATTCGCTGCATTTTCAACGCCGTTTACTATCGCAGTACTATTATCAGCTGGCAGCGTTGCGTTATCAAGGCGGATGGTTTATACGGCTTTCAAAGAAAAAAGTACGGGAAGATTTTACCGCACGGGAAGCAAAGTTACTGAGCTTATTATCTTATATGAATAAGGCAGCTGAAAACATTTTTACCGACTATGACATTGCAGGTATGCCGTATGCAGATGATAAACAAAGTACACTGTTGGAAAAACTCTACGATGAAGCGCAAGATTGGTAATACGGTTTCGGTATGGCGAAGAATGGTATACAGATGAAACGGAAAATGAGAAGAAAGCATCCTCATCGGGTGAAGTTTTTACAAATGAAAAAGGAGCATAGAATGTGTAACAGATCAACAAAAGACTTAGATGAAAGTATAAAAGAAATAACTGAATCTGTCAAAAACTTGAGTGATTGTACGCTATTAAAATGTCCTCAGTGGCTGTGTTGGTGTACCGGTATCTGTTGTTGTCTCGAAATAATTGCAACCATTATTGTGGTTATTTTAGGATATGTCTTTTATCCTTACGAACCCACGATCATTATAGTATGTGGAACAATTTTATGCGTATTATTTATAAGTGCATCTATTATCAATTTAATACGCATACAAACAATCAGCCGGTATATTGTATTAACTGCCGGATATGAGAAGGCAATACAGGAAATTAATAGAGGTTCTGATACTGCAGAAGCAAAAATGAAATACACAGCTGCAGTATACCAGCATTACTGTCAAAGCCTTACAAAAAAATAAGGTGCGGTCATCGTATTTTGATAATTTATAGTTTTTAACTATATATAAAGCAATAATGTAAGGAGGTAATGATATGAATTTATTGCTGTATTGGATGTATACAATTGGAGGTGCCGCAGAATTCGGCAGTGCTACTTTCCGAGTCTTTATGGCAGAAATAATTATTAGAATTATTTCTGCATTTAAGTCACCGGGTTCTCTTATAAGTGCTATCGCGCATGGCATTGCTTTGTATTTCTTCTGGAGATATAATTTTCCTATTCAGCCAGTAATAATTGTAACACTTATTCTTGATATAATTATTCTTCTGATTTTATTACGAGATCCAGTATCTTTAATGATAAATCTACTGACTGTGATCGGTGATATCATCGGTATGGTTTTATTTTTCAAAAATGTTTTATAATTTTTAACTGATACGCGGTAAGGGAGATAGCTTGATACTGTTTTTCTTACCGTACTCTTTTATACGGAGCCTACTATGAAAAAAATATTACTTGTTGTAACAGCTGTATTTACTATTATTTCCTCTATATATGCTGCCGAGCCGACATTGGAGCAAAAGCAAGCACTTTTTGTAATGAACTATGCTCAGTATGCAATATATAAAATTAAGACATATAACAATATCGTGTTGCTCGAAGACGAATACTATGCGCTGAACAATAATCTTAACCTTGAACTGATTAAAGATAGAGCAAGTATTAACGAAATAAATACACTGAACGGGCTGATTACCGATGAAATAAAGAATAATAAAAATGTCGAAATGCTGAAAAATGCAATCGAAAAAAGAATGAGCCAAGCGATCTATCAGTCTATACCTACTGCAACAGCGCTTTTTTATGGAAAGGTTGATCCGCTGTCGCTTGTTCTCAATACGGTTAGAACAGCTTCAACAATGTATATGAGTTATCGCCAAACGCAGAGTAGTTTACAGCAAGAATATGATCAGGAACTTTGGAATATCGACCAACACAGGCTGGATCAGTTCGATCAAAATTATCAGCATTTAAATACCTTTACCCATCAATTAATCCAAAAATACGGTATCAGCGACGGCTGGCGTTTAAATGAACAGGAATTAACACCGTTGTTTAAAATCTTAAAAGATACAGACAAAGAGCGTAAATATAAAAATCTCAAAGATTTAACGGAAAATAAATTTTACAATCATTTTCCCCTCTTTTGGTACTATTTAGCAAATGCAGCGTATGAAGTAGGACGTGAAAAAGAAGTACTTGAATATTATACAAAGTTTGAACATGAAAATATTCCCATCTTCCGCTATGATTCTACTGCATGCGACGCTTATAAGGGGAAAATTACACTTCTGATAAAGGATAGCGAAAAAAACAAACAGGAAATTATCAATAAATTAGCCTTCATTAAAGAAAATTCTGCATTGGAAGATGGTAACAAATGGAAGAATTATTACTACTGCGCCTTAGTGTATGAAAAACTCGGTATGCATGCACAAGCGGTTGCATTGTTAGAGCAAAACATACGGCACTTATCGCTTGAAATAGAAAACCGGTATGTCAAGCCGGAACAGCTTAAACGAATTCGTTTTGCAGAAATACCGGCAGGTTCCATGTATCAAGACGGTATAGAATTAAGCAGAAAGCTGCTTGCAGAAATAAAGAGCGGAAAGACAATTGCCGTAAAGACCTTGGAGCAGCAATATCAACAAGATTCCGCAGGTTATAATGAATATATTCATCAATTTGCAGGAGTTACAAGCAGCAGTATAATAGAGGCACGGAAAAATATATTGCATACTATTCAACTTGATTATAAAGTGCGTTCCGCTTCTTATTTTCATGTTGACTGTGTTCTCCCCGTACAATGGATAATGAATTCAAATGCGAATTTGGAGATTATTGTTTATATGAAAGATGGCAAAGAATATGCTTTTCCGCTGACTTTGGATGAAAAGCAATCAAAGAAACTGTCTAAACGGAAAAACAACAATCAACTTGCATATACCGCTGATGTGGATTTGAGCAACGGTGAGGAAAAGAAAGACGGTATTCTAAAAAGTGCATGGAATAAATTATTTTCAAAAGAAGATATCGGGGCGTTGAGCAACAGTACCGGACTTCTCGGCTTACGAATTAATCATCCGATATATCCTGTTGAATTGCAATACCGTATTGAACCGCTCAAAACAAATAAAGGTCTACAACATCCTGAGTCGGTGGTATTTAATGGAAAACCCTATGAGTTCTAAATATCATATTCAAATAAACCGCCGGTTAAAATCGTTTCTCCTTGTGTGCTGTGTGTTGATAGCCGGGCAGCTATTATCGACTGAGGAACTGGTACTCGGTTCATGGAACATACAAGGAAACGGCGGTCCATTTAAAGAGCAAGCATTAATGGAATTCGGTTCTTATTTTGTCCGTGATAAAAATATTGATATTCTTGCGCTGCAGGAAGTAAAGGTGCCACTGCAAAAACTTTCTCACACAAAACTCTACAAAAAAAGAATAGGAAACGATTTTTTGGATCACTTTGCACAAGAACTATCCAAACAAACCGGCAGCGTGTGGAAATATGTATCTTCATGCGATTATGCCATACGGGAAAACATCGATGAATACGCATACTGTAACGCGGGCTTAGATAATGCTGTACTTTATCGGGCTGACAAGGTTGATGTAAAAGAAATACATGCAGGCTATCCGTTTTATTTTGATGATTTTCATAAATCGCCCTATAAAATGAACATGAATAATACGAATGTCTTAAAAATTTCCGATAGATTTTCCGATAAGAGTTTTTATCTCATAAACAAACATATGCCGTATACCAGCAAGGGAAAGGGTTGGCAACCGTGGTATCGGGATATAGCAGTATTACAACAGCTTTATAATATCCTCGAAAATGCTGAACCAAAGATTTTATGCGGAGATTTCAATGCCGCTCATCATAGTTTTTATCTCAAAGATGGCAGCCTCGTATTTACCGATTGTTTTATCGGCTGCCGTAAGCCGACAACCGTTAATCGAGACTTTCGCTACTCGCATGAGTTTGACCATTTTATTTTAAATGCCGCAGCAACGAAACTGGTTATACAAGAACCCGACCGCTACACCTCGGATGCCGACTCATCAGGCTTCATCCGCTACGGAAATAAATCCATGACGCTCGAGTACTTTGTTAAAGAACTTTCCGACCACGTACCGATTTTTATGTCGTTTGACTTTTAAAAAGGACAAGGACTAACATTGAAATTGCCAGACTGAACAAATCCTGTTATACTCACTCCATGAGTTTCCTAAGAAAATTGCCGATAGGCATACAGAGTTTTGAAAAACTTCGCCGAGATGAATATCTCTATATTGATAAAACCCTATTTATTTGGAAGCTTGTCCAAAGCTCCAATCCTTATTTCCTCAGCCGTCCGCGGCGGTTTGGCAAGAGTTTGTTCCTTTCGGCATTGGCAGCATATTTCCGCGGACAAAAAGAGCTATTCAAAGACTTGTATCTTGAAAAGGCTGAGGAAGAGCAGGCAGTATTGGAAAACAGACCTGCATGGCAGGAATATCCAGTATTCTATCTTGATTTTAATACAGGGCAATATAATACAGAACGCGCCTTAATGAGCCAGCTCAAGCTACTGTTAAGCCGATTTGAGGAAGTATACGGAACAAATAAAAATGAGGAAGATGTACCTCAACGTTTTGCGGGAGTTATCCAACGTGCCTATCAGCAGACCGGCAAGCAAGTAGTTATTCTTGTTGACGAATACGATAAACCCCTCTTACAAACGATGGGTGTAAATGAAGCCTTGAATGAGCAATACCGAAACGAACTCAAAGCATTTTATTCCGTCATTAAAACCTGTGATGAATATATCCGCTTTGCCTTTCTCACCGGCGTTACCAAATTCAGTAAGATCAGTATTTTTAGCGATTTAAATAATCTCCGGGATATATCACTGGAAAAACACTATGCCGGTATCTGCGGAATTACCCAGAAAGAACTGGAAACAAACTTTCAACCTGAAATACAAGTGCTTGCCGATGGTCAAGACTTAGCCTATCAAGAAACATTGACTGCCTTACAGCAATGGTACGACGGCTACTGTTTTGCACCTGCAGGGGAAGGCATGTATAATCCGTTTAGCTTATTAAATGCCTTTGCAAAGGAAAGATTTGGAAGTTACTGGTTTGAAACGGGAACCCCGACGTTTTTAGTCAATTACCTGAAAGAAGCCCACTACTTTATCCCAGACTTGGATGGACAGGTTGTACTCACTGAATCGGAGTTGCAAACATACCGAGCCATTGCACAAGAGCCGTTCCCGATTTTATTTCAGTCGGGCTATTTAACCATTAAAGAATACATTAAAGAAGCACGGCTCTATCGATTGGGCTTTCCCAATGATGAAGTGCGGTACGGCTTTTTAGAGAATCTGCTGCCAGCTTACGCTGCGATACCCTTTGGCGAGACGGGAAAATCAGTATGGCAGTTTGTGGAAGATGTCCGCAAGGGGAATGTAAACGGCTTTATGGAACGGATGCAATCGCTTATCGCCGGTGTCTCGTATGACAACTTTAGCAGTAAAGAACTGAAATTGCGGGAACAAAACTACCAGACAGCGGTATACCTTATTTTTAAACTGATGGGGCAATTTGTGCAGACAGAGGTACACTGCTATTGCAGAACCGCCACGGATGGCGGTGGTTCCATGCAGCAGCGATGTTTCGGCTCTGACGAAACTCGCAGCCAAAACTATACACGGATGTATAGTTTTGGCGTTGATTGTGTAGTATGCACTGCGGATACAGTATATCTGTTCGAGTTTAAGCTAAGCGGTAACAGCAGTGCGGAAGATGCACTCGAGCAGATCAAAGAGAACGCCTACGCCGCACAGCATAAGACGGATGGAAAGAAGATTGTACTGATTGGGACAAACTTCAGTGAAGAGACGCGGACGATTCAGGATTGGACAACCGAAACATTGGAAAAGTAACAAACTGTAATCAACAACCCCGGCGCATTGCGTCAGGATTGTTGATTTGCTAATCACATTATTTTTTCATCACTTCATTGTTCGGATCAAAATGTAAGATCACATTTGAATCGGTATATGCCGAAAAACTCGGATGTGTCTTTAAAAACTTGATAAACGATTCGGCATCGGGCAGATAGGTATCTTCCCCACTGCGGGTTGAGGTGATTTTACCAAGCGTAATATAGCCATCTTTTCCGCCTGCGATGTAGGCATTGGTACCCATTTTGTACATTTTATTGTCATTAACCAATTCCCATGCACCGGTTTCACGATTCTGAATTTCCGTTTTAACCAATCGTTTTCCCGCACTATCTTTATATTGATTTGCCTCAAAACGAATACCGGCACCGTAGGGGAATGCACCGGTTGAAGTACCGGCAAGGGCAAATTCCAATGCATCTTCAAGAATTTGCTTTACTTCCGACCCTTTGACATCAACTAAATAGAGTGTGTTTCCGAAAGGAAGAAAGGTATATGCATCATTAAAGGTAACATTGCCGGGAGTGATATCGGCACGGACACCGCCGGAGTTTTGAATAGTAAAGTCGATATTTCCGGTTCCGAGCGAGCGCATTTCGGACAGCATTGTTTCCGCAACAAAACGAGTAGCGATGGATCCCTTGGGATTTGCCGTATTCGGGATACGATTGGGAGAACCGCCGGGCATTACCTCGCCGGTAATGGATCCGACAACCTCACTGCCCAACGCCTGCTTTTCTTTCTTGAATTTATCAAGAAGCGTTGCAGCTTCTTGATCGGCTTTTGCAATGCTTACATACGGTAATTGCTGCAGTGCGGCAACGATTGCGGCTTTTTCCGCACCTTCGGGGTTATACTTTTTTCCTTCCTTATTTTTGCGTTCAAACCATGTATCGTGCACCAATACATGCGGCTTACCTTCGATAGTAGACACAATGCCGTTTTTATCAAACGTAACCTTCAATTCGCCTACGAACTTTGAATATTCCCATCCTTCCACAACATAGACCGGTTCATTTGCCGGAGACATAAATTTATGCGGATACTCGGCACGAACGGGCAAGCCTGCTTTTTTCATCTCTTCGTTACCGAACAGCCAGTGCGAATCACCGGTGATAATAATATCAATGCCCGATACCTTTTTTGCAATTTCAAAGTTTTTTTCAGCGCCGCCATGAGACAACAAAATGATTTTATTGATGCCCTGTTTTTTCAGCTCGTTCGCATATTTTTGACTTGTTTCAATTTCATCGGTAAAATGAACATCCTTTCCGGGACTTGAAGAGTCAACGGTTTTTCGCACGGTATCCAAGCCAATGATACCGACTTTTTGCCCTTCAATCATCATAACGGCATAGGGTTTCCACATACCATAAAGAATACTTGATTTTTCGGGATTAACGTTTGCGGAAAGAACCGGCACTTTTAAGTAATCCAAGAATTTCTTTAAACCTTCATTTCCGGCATCGAATTCATGATTACCGAGCGTGAAGTAGTCAAACCCGCTGATGTTCATCAACGCTGCGTCCGCACTTCCGCCGAAAAGCGTAAAGTACAATGTACCGGTAATGGCATCCCCTGCATGCAGTGTGACGGGATTTTTTACCGACGCTTTCAACGCTTTAATTTGATTGACAACTTCGGGATACCCGCCGAAAAGCGCCTTTGTTTTTATTCCATCAATGGTCATATCAATTTTAACCGGTTCCAAATGAGAGTGGTGGTCATTGATATGCAAAATAGTCACCTCAAGCGGTGCATCCATGCTTGCATTTTGCGCAAGCGGCTTCATACCGGCACAGCTTACTGCAAAGAAAAGTACAGCAGCAAATACGGCAAAAAAGCGTATTTTTTTCATACGTTCGTCCTCCTGAATATCATAACGCCGGTTAAACCGGACACGATTTAACCGGCGGTACTTTCTTTAGAAATGATTTTGCAGTAATGCCTCAAATGCCGCTTTTCGTTCATTATGTGAAGGCATATCGAGTTCTTTTCGCGAAATATCCAGTGTAGAAAAGTCATCTAAAATAAAATGCTGAGCATTTGCGCCAAGTGCAGCAGTAAATGAAGCATAGCCTATACGGGCATTGGTTGCTGCACTAAAAAGCATAATGCGCCGGTACAGCAAGTTATCCATATCGTAATGCCCCGCTTCATTATCTTTGATAACCTCCGCTATTATCTTCCGGGCAGCTTCCTTGATAGAGCCGGAGGGTAAAATGATAATCCGCTGTGCATCCATCGGTGTTTTCCGTAGTGCTTCGGTAAAGAGGGAGGCAGTACGTTGCGAACCGGCGATATAGATTTTCATCGTTTTTCTATCCATATTTGCAAGCGTGGCGAGCCGTAGGTTATTGCACGCCTTTTCTAGCGTTTCGTTACTGGCATTTTCGTACCCGTATACGGCAAGGTAATGGCATTGCTTAGGAACCAGCTGTTTTTCCGTTTTTAGCACTTCGGTAAAGATATGAGCAACTGCATCGGCTTGACATTTCAGGGTGTCTGCAGCAGCAGAATCAATCGCTTTGAGGTTTTGATACGCCTTCTCTGACGGTTTTCCTGCAATGTATGTGTCGATAAAAGCTTTCTGTAATGCATCGGTATCGGAATTTTCCGATGCAATAAAACCGATGCTCATTATTGTAACGATGAGCACACAAATACATTTTTTGATCATTGTCATACGTGTTTAATCACCTTTCGCCCGCTATTGTACTGGATGTTTTATCGAATGTCAAACTGCCTCCTATCGTTTCTATTCCGGGAATTGTTTTTACTACACTGGCTCCAAGTCATATTTTAGTGTTCAGCAATCTAGTCGATGCCCTTTATTTTGATCCGTGCGGAGAGTCCATACTCATATGCTGCGCCGAGGTTGGCGATTATTACCCCTGATGTATTTGGATTCGCTGACAAAAATTCCAAAAAACAATCATCAACCTGATTGAACTGTATCTGTAAGCGATACGGCAATCTACGGTTTACAGTGAAATTGCCAGATTGAACAAATCCTGCTATACTTACCCCATGAGTTTCCTAAGAAAACTGCCGATCGGCGTACAGAGTTTTAAAGTGTTACGGAATGATCGTTATCTCTATGTAGACAAAACAGCGTATATTGCTCAATTAGTAACAAGCAGCCGTGTTTATTTTCTCAGCCGCCCGCGGCGATTTGGCAAGAGTTTGTTCCTTTCGACATTATCTGCGTACTTTCTTGGAAAAAAAGAGCTGTTCAAAGGCTTGTATCTTGAAAAGGCTGAGGAAGAGCAAGCTGCACAAGAAAACAGACCCGCATGGCAGGAGTATCCGGTATTCTATCTTGATTTTAATACCG
>NZ_JBQNBW010000039.1:0-27734 GCF_052169735.1 Treponema sp. | reverse complement strand
TGTCTTTTTTAGCCGTCTCAGCCTTTGCCGTGTCCTTTTTAGCGGTTTCTTTCTTTACCGTCTCTTTTTTGGCTGTATCAGCTTTTACTGTCTCTTTCTTTCCGGTGTCTTTTTTAGCCGTCTCAGCCTTTGCCGTGTCCTTTTTAGCGGTTTCTTTCTTTACCGTCTCTTTTTTGGCTGTATCAGCTTTTACTGTCTCTTTCTTTCCGGTGTCTTTTTTAGCCGTCTCAGCCTTTGCCGTGTCCTTTTTAGGAGTTTCTTTCTTTACCGTCTCTTTTTTAGCAGTATCAGCTTTTGCCGTCTCTCTCTTTCCGGTGTCTTTTTTAGCCGTCTCAGCTTTAGCCGTGTCCTTCTTAGCGGTTTCTTTCTTTACCGCCTCTTTTTTGGTGGTATCAGCTTTTACTGTCTCTTTCTTTCCGGTGTCTTTCTTGGCAGCCTCAGCTTTAGCCGTGTCTTTTTTAGCGGTGTCTTTCTTTACCATCTCTGTTTTGGCTGTATCGGTCTTTGCAGTCTCTTTTTTTTCGGTATCTTGCTTGGCAGCCTCAGCTTTAGCCGTGTCCTTCTTAGCGGTTTCTTTCTTTACCGCCTCTTTTTTGGTGGTATCAGCTTTTACTGTCTCTTTCTTTCCGGTGTCTTTCTTGGCAGCCTCAGCTTTAGCCGTGTCTTTTTTAGCGGTGTCTTTCTTTACCATCTCTGTTTTGGCTGTATCGGTCTTTGCAGTCTCTTTTTTTTCGGTATCTTGCTTGGCAGCCTCAGCCTTTGCCGGCTCATTCTTTGAAGTATCTTCTATTGGAGTTTGCTTGCTGTTAAGTCTTTCGTTCTTTGCATCTTTTGCTGCAGCCTGCTTTTTTGACTGAGCCGGAATTCCGGCAGGATGCGGAGACGGACGGACAGCGGTATTTGCTTTTACCGGTGTAGGGGTTCTCTTCTGTGTCTGAACAACCGAATTTGCAGATGTTTTTCTATCTGCCTTGTCATCATGCGCAGCTCCCGAACTGCCTCCATTCCGATCAGCTCTCATATCAGAAGTCTGAACCGGATATCCCGCGGTTTGTTCCGGCACCTCTGTCGGTTTCTCTGAATCCTGAGCTATTCCTTCTCCCGGTTCTTCCCGTTTTACCGGTTCTGCTGCCGTTTCTGCCGGAGCAGCCTCAGCTTCTTTATTCGCAGGGGCTGTCTTACAGCCGCCGGCAGCTATCAGCATGCTCAACAATATCAATAGTGCTAAAGATTTTTTCATCCAATCCTCCTCGACGGTAAAACACAGCCCCTGAATGCCCTCTTATTCTTCATCGGTTTATATGGAAAAAAGTCCATTATCGGGGCGGCCTCCCAACCCTTGTTAAGAAGTCTTTACCAAAATAACAAACACTCATCAACAGTATCGGTAAATCCAACCGACTTTTATAGAAAAATATATTTTTCGCGATATATTCAATTTCTATGTCTCATACAGATATCCCTGATATATCTTGCTCCTCGGCTTTACTTTTTTCTTCAGTAGTGATATAGTGGAGTGTCTCTAAAGGCTGGCATGGCAGCGGTTTTAATTTGTGTAAATTTCATAAATCATAGCATAGTATAGAAGAAACTTCTAGCAGTATAACAGTCTTTTTAGGAATGGGTATCTTTAAAAATATCAAGCGGTTGGCTTGTTCTGTAAGGAAATGATTTATCATATCTGCTAAAGCGGATTGTGAATCGGTTTTTAGGGGATTCCCTATATCTCAGCAGGATGCCGATAAAATAACTTTTTTATCAGAATCCTTCATTTTACTTTCAAGGATAGTACATGACAGCATCTTCATATTCAGCAGAAAATATTACCGTTTTAAAGGGCTTGGATGCAGTTCGTAAGCGCCCCGGAATGTATATCGGTTCTACCGGTCCCGATGGGCTGCATCATCTGGTATACGAAGTTGTCGATAACTGTATCGACGAGGCGATGGCTGGTTATTGCGATACTATTTTCGTTGTATTGGAGAAAAATGATACTGTCCGTATAGAGGATAACGGACGCGGTATTCCCGTTGATATTCACCCCGACGAAGGTGTAAGCGCGCTTGAGCTGGTTTTAACCAGACTTCATGCAGGCGGTAAGTTTGACAAAGGTTCCTATAAAGTTTCCGGCGGTTTACACGGTGTCGGTGTGGCTGTTGTGAATGCTCTTTCCACTAATATGGAAGCAACAGTCTGTAGGGACGGTTTTGAGTACGTGCAGAAATTTTCGATGGGTGAGCCGCTTGGCCCTGTTGCTAAACGGGGAGAAACGCAAAAACGCGGCACTACTATCCGTTGGACAGCGGATCCATCCATTTTTACCGAAACGACTACCTATAACTTTGATGTGCTGGCAGTCCGTTTGCGGGAGCTTGCTTTTTTGAATAATACTGTCAAGATTACCTTGCGGGACGAGCGGCTTTCAACTCCTAAAGAAATAACCTTTGCCTTTGACGGCGGACTTTCTCACTTTGTGCGCTACTTAAATGAAAACAAGCAGGTGTTGCCTAAGGAGCCGGTCTTTTTTGAAGGCGAAAAAAACGATGTTGTTGTTGAGCTTGCATTGCAGTATAACGACGGCTATAAAGAAAATATTCTTTCGTTTGTCAACGATATTAATACACGCGAGGGCGGTACCCACCTTGAAGGTTTTAAAACGGCGCTTACCCGCGTGATGAACGACTTTTTAAGAAAGAATGCCAAACTTTCAAAGAAAATGGAAAAAGAAGAAAAACTGATGGGGGAGGATGTGCGCGCCGGTTTAACAGCTGTTCTTTCGGTCAAAGTTCCCGAACCGCAGTTTGAAGGACAGACAAAAACTAAGCTCGGCAACAGCGACGTTCGCGGTATTACCGACACCTTTATCAACGAAAAGCTGACCATATTCTTTGAGCAAAACCCAACCGAAATTGAGAAAATTCTTGAAAAAGCGGTCGGAGAAGCAACTGCCCGTATCGCAGCACGCAGGGCAAAAGAAGCAACCCGCCGGAAAAGCGGTCTTGATAGCTTCGGTCTACCGGGAAAACTCGCCGACTGTTCCTCCAAAGACCCTGAAAAATGCGAAGTCTACATTGTAGAAGGTGATTCTGCAGGAGGTTCTGCAAAGAAAGGACGCGACAGCAAAACTCAGGCAATTTTACCGCTGTGGGGGAAGATGCTGAACGTTGAAAAGACCCGGCTCGACAAGGTACTCAGCAATGAGAAACTCCAGCCTATTATCGCAACGCTCGGTACCGGCATCGGTGAAGACTTTAATCTTGATAAAATCCGCTATCATAAGATTATCATTATGGCGGATGCTGATGTGGATGGTTCCCATATCCGCACGCTCTTACTCACCTTCTTTTTCCGCTATATGCCGGAACTGATTGAACACGGCTATGTATACCTCGCAATGCCGCCGCTGTATAAAATTTCCTATAATAAAAAAGAATGGTATGTGTATGACGATAGCGAGCGGGATGCCATTTTGAATGAGATTGGGCGAAATGTGAACCCCGCAGTACAACGCTACAAAGGTTTGGGTGAAATGGACGGCACGCAGCTCTGGGAAACCACAATGGATCCCGCCCGCCGTAAAATGATGCGGGTAACCCTGCCCGATGCAGTAGAAGCTGACCGGATTTTCAGCACACTGATGGGCGAGGAAGTAGAGCCGCGCCGCAAGTTTATCGAAGAAAATGCGATCTATGCGAATTTAGACGTGTAATTGAAATATTTATCTATACGATTGTCTTACATATCAAAACAAAACGAGCAATCGTATCAAATGTGTTGAATCCTCTGTACATCTATGATATAAAAGAAAGGTATGCAATCTTTTTCTTATCCGAAAACACTGCTGCAGATCGATCAGAAAGCACGAGATACCTTTTTGCACAATGTACCGTTATTAGCACAGACTTTCATATATAAAGACCCTCCTCCCTCATTCCGTGATACAGCACTGGAGGTGTTTAAGTGTTTTTTTCAAGATAGTATTCCTGAATCCGATTTATACACCATGATTGCTCAGGCATTCCCCTTCAAAGTACCGGTTTTTCCCATTGATCCCCGTACCTATGTTTTAGACCTTACACACGGGGACAGCGGATTCTGTACCGACTTTGGAGCACAGATGACAGCACAGCTGGTCAATTATTTTTACCGGCAAAGCAAATTACCTTTGCATGTCCTTTTTGCAGGAGAAGCGTTTGAAATTCTTTCCCTTGCGCAAGCCTTTGCCGGACTTGAAGATATTCACAGTACCTTCCTCTATCCAAGTGGTGAAGTACACAGCAGTATCGAGCAGCTTCTGTATTCACAGCCTGAACATATTCATATTTTTCAAATCGACGGAACTTTGACCGACTGTAAGGCTCTCATACAAAAAATTGCAAATGATACGGAGGTAAACCACCGTTTAGAGCTTTTTATTCCGGATACCGTACAGATAAGCTATCTTTTGTCTTATATATGTTGCTACATTTATGCTGCTCTTACCGTACAGTCCCGTGCAGGTTACGACAATAATATCGAGCTTCCTCGCCTCATTGTCGGAATACCGATGCGTATACCGGGCGGGCTGAGCGCAGCAGTAGCAGCACAGCAAATGAATGCCCCAATCTCCGGGTTTCTCACAACAGTTGATTCAATGTATAAATCCTCTAAGGAGGCTTATTCCGAAGAATACACACTACTAAATAAGCTGTATCAAGGACATAAAGCGAAGACCTCAACTTTTGAATCGGATATTGCCATATATCGCTTCAATCAACAAAAGAAATTGGATCCGATACGAAGCTGTCATGAGCGGACGGGCTATCTCATCAGTCCCGCAGCTGCTGAGCTTTGGCATGTATGGAATGAGGTAAAAAACGGACTGCAGCAAAGCGGAAGCGGGTATGTTGAACCGAGGAAAACATCAGGACGCAAAATAGCTCATCTTCCGGTATGGATAACAGATAGCACTGCGGCGCGGTCATGTATTAGCATTATCATGGAGCCGAGTCATCCATGTTTTTATACAGATGCAATAAAAACGGCAACCGGCAAAGAACCCTCTGTGCCGCACCGCTTTGAATACAATCTTCAAATTCTCAAAGAACCGGCAGTTATGCGTACCTCTCCGAATGATTTAAAAGAATGGCTTTTGTCTCTGCTATAATGCCGGTGTTTACCGTAAAATGACAATTGCCGCCGGCTTTAATCACCTCATGTTGAATAGAGTACATAAATATAAACGGTCTGGAGGAAGACCTTTGGCTGAATAGGTACCGGTTATTGCTCTTTGTATTCTTCTACCGTATCGCAGAGGTGTTCCAGCAAAACCCCTGCCTGTTTAAACATTTCGATAGAATCAGCGCTGTCATGGTAGCGCTTTTCAGCAATAACCCGTTTGATACCGCAGTTTATAATCAGCATTGCGCATGTTCTGCAGGGAGTCATCTTACAATAGAGCGTGCCGCCGTCAATGCTTATTCCCCGCTTTGCTGCCTGACAAATAGCGTTTTGTTCCGCATGAACAGTCCGTACGCAATGCTTACTCACCGATCCGTCCTCATGCTGCATGGTTTTAAACTGATGCCCCACATCATCACAATGAGGAAGCCCCTTAGGCGCACCCACATAACCGCTCACCAAAAGCTGATTATCCCGCGCAATCACACAGCCTGATCTGCCGCGGTCGCAGGTTGCCCGTTTAGCTATTGTGCGGCAGACTTCCATAAAATACTCATCCCATGTAGGACGGATATATTTTTCTTCATCCACAACGCGCCTCCTTTTGATTCGTGCAGTGGGTTCATACTCACAAGCCGTACCGGGGTTGTTGATTAGACGCCGGCTCAACCTATAGCCATGGGTTCCGACCCTCTCCCTGAATAACCGAATCTTCACTCGGTGGTTCCGTATCCTGAGGATCGCTGTCGTTACCGGATTCAGACGGCGCAAATGAAGGCTCGAGGGAGTCTTCATCTGGAGGACTTTCCGGCGTTTGAGCGGGAGACACGGTATCATCGGGTATTCCGCTGTTAGCCGGTGCTGCTGATGAAACCTGTTCCTCTGCGGCATCCGGTTGATCGAGCTGAGTTTCCATATTGGGTTCGGCTTCCTGAGTTCCCGCACCACGCAGCGGATCGGAATCCGGAGATTGCTGGGGAGATGCGTATGATACTCCGTCAGTATCATCTATAATAGACTCTACCACAGGTTCTGTGCCGATCAGTGTATCCGGATCAAACGCGGACTCATCATCAAATTGATCCGTCTTACGGGAGTTTTTTCCCATTCGTCTTTTTTTGCTCGGTTCAGGATCTTCAAAAATACGGGGATCAAGGAATACACCGGTTTTTACTATATCTACCGGTACCTGTCCGGTACTGTAATTACTTTTTCGAAGCCGGTCTTTTGCAATTTCTAACAATGCGTGATTAGCTTCGTGATAGTTGCAGGAGGTAGTGGGTACCGTCCCTGATAAAAAGGTAAGCGATATCGTTCCATCACTACAATACGGGGTTTGCAGTAAGCCCGATTTTGCACAAACTGATGCTGTGGTCAAGCCTGTTTCAGGCCGAATAAAATCCTTATACGGCAAATCTTCATGAATAGCCTTCATAAAATTTGCCCATGCCGGACCGGCAAGTGTTGCACCGGTATTATCAAGCCCAAGCGATTGCCCGCCTTTGTCATAGCCGAACCACAACGCCGCAGTGTAATAGGGTGAATAACCGATTGCCCAGGCATCAGACCAGTTCTGCGTTGTACCTGTTTTTCCTGCAACGGGAAGCGTAAAGGATTTACCGGTTTTTGGATCCTTATACCGGAATTTTGAACCGTTACTTGAAGCATAGGCAAGCGTTCCCGCGGTAATAGTCTGTTTTAATACAGATGTCATAAGATAGGCATTTTGCGGACTGATTACCTGCATTGCATTTCCCCGCCGGCGCTGATCCAGCCGCAGTTCCCGCTCAGGATCCATCACGATAGTACCGTTCCGGTTTTCTACCGTTCTGATGGCGATTGGATCAACCCTCCTGCCTTGATTTGCAAAACAAGCAAAAGCCTTTGCCATCTGAACAGGAGCAACACTGATAACCCCAAGGGCAAGCGGATACAGCCGGGGAAAGGTGCGGTCTATTTCGTCCGGATCGGTAATACCGAGCAAGGCGGCAGAGCGGTTAATAGCTGCATCAAAACCAATTGTATCAAGTACCTTAATTGCAGGAATATTGAGAGATTTTGCGAGGGCGCGCCACGCAAGCACCGTTCCTTGCCAATGTCCGGCATAGTTATTCGGGATATAGGGGACACCGCTTTGGTTTTTAAATACCTGCGGCGTATCTTCCAAAACCGTTGCAGGGGTAATGAGCTTGGTATCAAAAGCTGCGGAATACACAAGCGGTTTAAATGAACTGCCCGGCTGTACACGCCCCTGTGTTGCCCGGATCATCTGATTCGATTCGTCAAAACGGCTGCCTCCGACCAGCGCCGTAATATAGCCGGTATTATTTTCCAAGCAAATCAGCGTACCTTCAACCGTCTTCTTGGCAAGCTCATCTTGAATCTTTGCGGTACTTTTTGCGCTGGTAATTTTCAGATTGTTTAGTCCGAACAGCATCGCTGTCATATCAACAATAGGATTGAGATTGCTGCGGTAGTAGGAACGAGTTTTTGTCTTTACTCGCTGCGAATCAATGTGAAGAGCAGGGATATTAAAGGCGAGCGACACCAGCGCAGTGATATTACTGTACAATTCGCTTTGCGAAAAACGATGAGAGCGGGTATTTTTCACACGGTTATTTGCAATTCTGATATAGTCACCGATTTCTTTTTCCGCAACAGCTTGATGACGCAGATCGCAAGTAGTATGCACAACATAGCCGTCGGAATAAAAATCCATCGTGCCGTACATCATATTTTCAAGCTGCCGGCGTACATATTCCGAAAACCACCGAGCCTTATCCTCACGATTGAACCATGCAGATGAATTAGTGCGGGTGTAATCAAAGTGAGCCCAATATTCATCATAGGACTCATCCCGGTCTTCCTGAGTCAAATAGCCGAGCCGAACCATCTCATCAAGAATATATGCCTGCCGTTCCTGCACCCGGTTCGGGTATTCAAAGGGATTATAATAGGCGGGATTTGAAAGCTGTATCACCAAAATCGCTGCTTCCGCCGGGGTAATTTCTGCTACAGGATGTCCAAAGTAAAAACGGCAGGCTGCGCTCACCCCATACGTTCCTCCGCCGAAGTAGACTTTATTGAGATATAATTCAAGTATTTCGTTTTTAGAATGGCGGCGCTCCATTTGTACTGCCCACCAGAGTTCTTTTATCTTACGCGAAATACTCATATCGGTACGGTCACAGTACAGCAGTCCCGCAATTTGCTGTGTAATGGTACTGCCGCCGCCAAGTGTTTTCCCCGTGAGTTTTCCAATAACAGCCCTGAAAATAGCCTTTACGGTAAAGCCGCGATGTTTATAAAAACTACGATCTTCGCGCACCAGCAGTGCATTGATAAGAGCAGGAGGCAGCTGATCGAAATTGATAATTTCCCGTTTTTCATTAGAAGAAAATTCGGTTATCAAGTCGCCGCGTATATCCAGAATCCGCGTCGGTAAATCAGGATTAAACGCTGTAAATTGCTCACTTTGCTTTATCGCTGCTGTTTGGGCAAGCAGGTAGCCAAGAAGTGCTGAACCCATAACAAGCGCAGCACAGATAACAATCAGGTAAAGATACAAAAAGATTGCGCTTTTCCGCATTCAAACATAGAACCACAAAACAGCTTTTTTTTCAAGCTGCAAACAATAATCCGATAACTGATGGTTTTTCAATCCCTTGCACCTCACTCCTATTATAGTATAAAATAGAACTATGTTTTTCTATATACGGCAAAAACGATGGCTTCAAGTGCTTTTCATCTTATTGCTCCTTCCGCTTTTTCCGGAATCTCTAAGAAATCAGAATAAAACATATTTTGATTCGATGAATTGGGAAGAATTAAATGATTTGGCTATCCCTCCGCTCCCCGAAGCCTATACGATTCAAGAAAGTCAGCCGGTTCCCTATGCAGACAGTATCGATGACGAGTGTATTCTACCATCGCTGTCTCAGCTCGGAATATTGGACTACCAGAATATCCCGGAGGATATACTCAGTTTTTGTGATACTCTTTCCGGGGCACTGACAGCACGTTTGATACCGGAGAGCTTATTTTCAAAGCAAAAAAACTTTTTACCGCATCTCGGGCGTTTTATTATTGAACGGCTTCCTGTTCTTTCCCATAGTTTTTACGGTCGTCCTGTATTTGCACAAAACGGTTCCGCGCAGATACTTTTCAGACTCAGTGTAACACCTCAAAAGGTACAGACTGATGCACTGCAACCGGTAGCAACACCTGCAGCCTTGGAATTTGCTGGAGAAACTCCTAAAGAAGCATATAACGATCCCCACGAGCAAGAAACGGCACAAGAATCTGCTGAAACAACCCAAAAACAAGGAGCTGCACCGGAGCCGCTTTCTCCTGCGGACACTGCTGCCGGCAGCACGCAGACTGCAGAAATATCACAGCAGCATGAATCTGATATATCCGCTTTATTTTCTGAAACGGATGCACCGCTTGCTATCATGCTGGAAATCACCGCGATTAAAGAAGAGGAGGAATGGAAGATTTCCGGTATTGAGGTAAAGGGGGCTGAATATGCGGATTCCGCTCTCAAGGATTGAATATGAATATGTCCTTGAAACATTCATGGACTGTCCTCCGCCTCTTTTACTACAGACCGGTACGTTTTTCTATGCGGTAACGCCTCAGTCATATACGATTAAGCAAAGCCGCCTTTACTGTACCCTTCCGGCAGAATATATTGGAAAAAATGTTTCTGTTTTTTTTGAACATAAAAAACGCAGTATTGTATTTTCCAGCATCATTTACCATTCCAAAGACGGGACGTATTTACAGCTGCCCGATATTGCTTATAAATACGATGCTGATGCACAAAAAAGAAATGTACACGCTGAGATTGTCGTACCGAAAGCGCCACCGATTATTGCACAAGGACACGAAAATTTTCCGCTGGATTCCATTATCCACACTGATGTACAACTGCCGGCTGCTTCCGATTTTCTTCCGTCAGCATATCAGATTGCTTTACAGTACGTTGCAGAAGAGACACAAAGTATAAATGATCATGCCTTTCCGCTTTTTCTTTACCGTTTGCATGAATTTGAGCGGCACGTAAATCATTGGACAAATCACCATATACAATCAAGTCTTTCTATTCTCTTTATTGATAGTAAGCTGATGCTATGCGGATGCAAAGACAGTTATGCCGTTACCATTGGAAGACGGCAATCCTTGCAGTTTATACTCTACTTTCCGCACCGTACTATCCGGATATTGAAAGGACGCAGTTTATTTTCTCACTTCATCCCTAAAAGCAACGGAGCAGTCCTCGGCTTTTTGTTTGAGGATATATTTGAAGAAGATAAACGTTTTTTATATGAGCAGGTGTATCATGAGAAGTATAACCCCTCTTTTTTTTGAAAATATACGGCGCATCATTAAAAGTGTATATACAGAATACACCAAATATGTTCGATATTAACATTGTCAAACATAACAACGAATTCTACACCGCACAAATAATATGATTTAGAATATCGCTTCCGGTTAATAAGAACAGCATCCGTATCGGGTAATTCCATACAGTGCAAAATGTTGAGTACTATGCCCCGACACTCTGCATCGAGGGTGTTGATTTCCTATGCAGTGCTTCTCTTGATTTTTTATACTAGCTATGATAGTTTTCTACAATGTTGTGTGCATAATGCTCGCAATTAAGCGGAAAAATGCCTTACATGAGAGCAATCGGTATGATTGTTCCATTAAAGTTTATAAAACGTGCTGATTTTTCATTGCTGTAAAGCTTGCCTGGAACATCGCAAAAGCATTTACGGAAAGCCTCTAAGAACTGTTTTTAGAGGTTTTCCACTATAGAGGAATCCCGAAACAGTGTTTTAAAGATTCCTGCATGAAGGAGTAAAGAAATGAGTATGAAACCAATGTTGAGGAGCAATATCTGTTTAAATGCGCACCCTCAAGGGTGTAAAAAAGCGGTTGAAGACCAAATCGCTTATACAAAAAAACGGGCTGCGTCTCACCCTGCGGGTACGGCTGTTCCCAAAAACGTGTTAGTGGTCGGCTGTTCCGGCGGGTACGGACTTGCAAGCCGCATTACGGCAGCCTTTGGTTACGGAGCTGCTACAATCGGTGTGTCTTACGAAAAAGCCGGTTCCGAAAAAAAATGGGGAACGCCCGGCTGGTACAACAATTTAGCGGTTGATGCCGCTGCAAAAGAAGCCGGATTGGTATCTGTTACCATCGACGGTGATGCGTTTGCCGATAGCATTAAAGAACAGGTTATTGATGAATCCAAAAAGCATGGCATGAAGTTTGATTTGATTATCTACAGCGTGGCAAGTTCCGTGCGTACCGATCCTGAAACCGGTGTTACCTACCGCTCGGCTCTGAAGCCTTTTGGAAAGCCCTTTACCGGCAAAACCCTGGATCCGTTTACCGGCGCACTGACGGAAATCACCGCGGAACCGGCGAGCGACGAAGAAGCCGCTGCTACCGTAAAGGTCATGGGCGGTGAGGATTGGCAGCGCTGGATAGAAAAACTCGGCGCCGCAGACCTGCTTGCACAAGGTTGTATTACCGTTGCCTATTCCTATATCGGACCGGAAGCGACGCAAGCGTTGTACCGCAAAGGTACAATCGGTAAGGCTAAGGAACACTTGGAAGCCACCGCCCATGCGTTAAACACCAAGCTCGCTGCCTTAAAAGGTCAGGCTTTTGTGTCGGTTAACAAAGGATTGGTAACTCGTGCAAGCGCCGTTATTCCGGTTATTCCGCTCTATTTGGCAAGCCTTTTTAAAGTAATGAAGGAAAAAGGCACGCACGAAGGCTGTATCGAACAGATTAACCGCCTTTTTGACAGCCGTTTGTACACGGCAGACGGAGTTATCCCGACGGATAGCGAACACCGTATCCGCATCGATGACTGGGAATTGGATGAATCAGTACAGTCCGCCGTTGCAAATATTATGGCAACCGTTACCGATGAGACAAGCCGTGAGCAAACCGATGTGGATGAATACCGCCACAGCTTTTTGGCAATTAACGGGTTTGATATTGACGGCATCGACTATGATGCTGAAATTGACCGGTTTGACCGAATATAAGAGCTGCCACACTTGTTGAGTATAGCGGTGTGGAACCACCCATGCTGCTGTATGTAACAGGAACAGGTTAGATATTAAACCTGTTCGGAAACTTCTGTTTTAACACAGGTCTATTTTATACAATGCCGGTGATACAGATAAGAATGAACCGGCGCTGATACAGAGTACTATAATATGAACGAAAAATTTATTTTGAATGTCTTTGAAAAATTTGAAAAAAGCTCAGCTGTGCTGCTCCATATAAAGGAAGGAGAAGCGGAACTGACGTTGAAAAAAGAAGCTGCATATCAGAATGTGCAGACTGCCGTGCCGTTTGCGCTGCAAAATGCACCCATACAACCGCTCGCCGGAACGGATGCGAATGGATATGCTGTAGGAGGAACCGGTATACAGGGATTTTCTGCAAACGGCAGCACAGTTCCCGGAGCAGGGGTTCCAGGATATGCAAATGCAATAGGCACGGGTATACCGGGAGGAGCTGCCGGTCTTGCAGGTGCAGGAGCCAATTCCGCTGAAACGAATCCCGCAGCAACCGGTCTTACAAATTCCGCTGCGGTTACCTCCGCTGCTGATGCTAATCTTGTTACGGTTAAAAGCCCCATTGTCGGCTCATTCTACCGCTCTCCATCCCCTGATGCACCTGCATACGTTGACAAGGGTTCAAAGGTTTCCAAGGGACAGCCGCTTTGCATCCTTGAAGCGATGAAGATGATGAATACTCTTGAGTGCGAATATGATGGCACAATCGAAGAAATTCTTGCTGCGAACGGCGATTTGGTCGAGTTTGATCAGCCGCTCTTTACAATCAGGGTTTAAGTATGATACGGAAAATGCTGATTGCAAACCGCGGTGAAATTGCCGTTCGCGTTATCCGCGCTTGCCGGGAAATGGACATTGAAACGGTCGCCGTGTATTCAACTGCCGATAAAGAATGTCTGCATGTGCAGTTAGCGGATCATGCAGTGTGTATCGGACCGGCTCCGTCCGCCAAAAGCTACCTTAATAAAGAAGCGCTGATTACCGCCGCACTCTGCACCGGCTGCGATGCTGTGCATCCCGGTGTCGGCTTTCTTTCGGAAAACGCAGATTTTGCGCGAGAAGTTGAAAAATCCGGCATGTTCTGGATTGGACCGAAACCGGATACCATCGAAATGCTTGGCGATAAGGTAAAAGCACGAGAAACTGCCCAAAAAAGCGGTCTACCGGTTACTCCCGGTTCTGCCGGTGCAGTCAAAACCAAAGAGCAGGCTATAGAAACCGCAAACAAATGCGGATATCCCGTCATCATTAAAGCAGCCTCAGGCGGCGGCGGCAAGGGAATGCGTATTGTCTGGAAAGAAGCCGATTTAGCCGAAAACCTCGCTATAGCTTCTTCTGAAGCGGAAGCCAATTTTGCAGACGGTACCGTGTATATTGAAAAATATTTAAGCGATCCGCGGCATGTTGAGCTGCAGGTTATCGGCGACGGTGCAGGCGGTGTTGCAATTCTGGGCGAACGGGATTGTTCCGTACAGCGGAATCATCAAAAACTGATAGAGGAAAGCCCCTCGCAGGCGGTAAGCGATTCCATGTACGATGCGATGTGCTCCGGTGCAAAAAAGCTTTTTTCCACGCTCAACTATTGCGGAGCAGGTACTATCGAATTTCTTGTCTCCGGCGATCAGTTTTATTTTATGGAAGTAAACGCACGTGTGCAGGTTGAGCACCCCGTCTCCGAGATGGTAACCGGTACCGATATTATCCGTGAGCAGATTACTGTGTGTACGGGCGGCAAAATGACACTCCCCGACGGTGTTCTGCCGGTGAAGGGTTGGGCAATCGAAGCCCGAATCAATGCGCGAACTCCCGGTTTGATTACGAATTTACGGATTCCCGGCGGAAACGGCATCCGGTTTGATGGTTTTCTCTATCAAGGCTATAAGGTTGTGCCTTTTTACGATTCAATGACTGCAAAGCTGATCGTACATGGGGAAAACCGTGCGCAAACCATTAAGAAACTGCTGTGCGCACTTGATGAGCTGCACATAGAAGGCATTCAGACTAATATTGAAGAGCAAAAGGCTATTTTACGTTCTGAGCAGTTCCAATCGGGTACCTTCGGTACAAGTTTATATGCGCAGTTATTCACTACAGGAGACAAATAAGGAAAAAATGATGGAATGTCCTCATTGTAAAACACAATATGAACGGGAAATACTACTCAAGCATTTGATGGTATGCCCCGATTGCGGCTGCCATCTCCGGATGGATGTATCGGAACGGATTGCCTATCTTGCCGACAAAGATACGTTTGAAGAGCTTGACCCAACACTTAGGACGATGAATCCCATTCAGATGGCGGGTTATGAAGAAAAAATCTCTGCTGCGGAGGCAAAAACCTCGATCAATGAGGCAGTTGTTACCGGCAAATGTAAGATTGAAGGCAGGGATGCGCTATTAGGCGTTATGTCGTTCGATTTCCTCGGCGGTTCGATGGGTTCGGTTGTCGGCGAGAAGATTTCACGGCTTATGCTGAAGGGCGCGGCGGAACGGATACCGGTAATTATCTATGCCACATCGGGCGGTGCGCGTATGCAGGAAGGGCTTTTCTCGCTGATGCAGATGGCAAAAACCTCCAGCGCGGCAGCTGAGCTGGACGACAAGGGGGTACCTCTCTTTCTGATGCTTTGTGATCCTACAACGGGCGGCGTAACGGCAAGTTTTGCAATGCTCGGTGATGTGATTGCTGCAGAGCCTCATGCACTTATCGGTTTTGCCGGGCCCCGCGTTATCGAAGGCACTATTCACCAGCAACTGCCGGAAGGCTTTCAGCGCGCTGAGTTCCAGCTTAAAAAAGGCTTTGTGGACTGCATTGTGCCGAGGATTGAGCAAAAACACTTTTTTGCCGTAATGATCGACGCACACATGAATCCGCCGTTCGGCAAGGAAAGGAAGTAACATGAGTAAAGAAAACGAACAAAAAAATGACCAAAGCGAGCTTTTAACCGGCTTACGCGATATTGCGGATAAATACGGACTCGATATTACTACCGAGTTAAAAACGATAACCGAAAAATTACAAGCCAGTTCTGCCATTTCGCAAGTATGGCGGAAAATTGAACTTGCACGGCACAATGACCGTCCGCGCGCCCTCGATTATATCGATATGATCTTTGACAACTTTATCGAACTGCACGGCGACCGCTGCTTCGGCGATGACCCCGCACTGATAGGCGGTATTGCCTTTATCAACGGAATACCGGTAACGGTTATCGGAAACCAGAAAGGGCGGAATTTGCGGGAGACCATCGACCGGAACGGCGGTATGGCAAACCCCGAAGGCTACCGAAAGGCACTCAGGCTTATTAAGCAGGCGGAGAAATTTCACCGCCCTATCATCACCTTTGTAGACACGCAGGGGGCATATCCGGGGCTTGGTTCGGAGGAGCGCGGTATTGCTGAAGCTATCGCGGTAAACTTACGTGAACTCAGCCGCGTGAAAACCCCGGTTATCTGCTTTGTCATCGGAGAAGGCGGCTCAGGAGGTGCGCTCGGCATCGGAGTCGGCGATAAAGTGTACATGCTGGAAAATGCTATTTTCTCGGTTATCTCTCCGGAAGGCTGTGCCTCAATCCTCTTGCGGGATTCAAGCAGAGCAAAAGATGCCGCTGCAATGCTGAAAATTACGAGCCGTGAGGTGCTGGGGCTTAAACTGATTAATGGTGTCATCGAAGAGCCGATAGATGGCGCCCATACCGACCCGCAAAAAGCTGCAGATAAAATACGCGCTCAAATCCTGCACGACTTAGCTGATTTATGTAAGCGTGATCCCAAAGTTTTGGTACGGTACCGCCGCAAAAAGATACACGCTATCGGGCTTTTCTCTGAATAATACCGGCAAGAACTCCTCTTGGTGTATGGGGAGTTCATCGATAGCCGTTTGCATCAAGAATCGAATTTTGCAGAGGTTTTAAACTGGATTTCAGCCCGTTTTAAAACCTCCTGCACGAGCAATGCCCGAATCCTTTCGATACGGAGTTCATCTACTTGCAGCGGCTCATCGAGCTGGATGGTGCCATTCAGCAGCAAAAAAGCGATATGGGCTGTTTGAATTTGGTATAGTAGTGCCGTACAGGCTTCATAGCTCAGACCAGTAACCAGTCCGAGATTAATACCGAGTTTTATCTTAAAAATAAGATCAATCGTATCTTTGGCATCCAAAAGATATGCGTTTTTTGCTGTGCTCAATGCTTTGATTACCTCATCTTGAATACGCCAAAGCTGTGTGTTTAGCAGCGACTCGCGTAATTCACATTCTTCATTGATGAGCAAGTCAATAGCTGCCATCATAGTCTTGAGCTGCAGTTCATCAGTGGAACCAGCAGCGCTCTTTGTCGAAATTAAATAGAGATACCCAAGCTGCCGTTTGCCGTTTTGTGCGTAATAGGCATGTATATCAAAATTTTGCTTAGTCAGAGCCTCTATTTTTTTTTGTATCCGATTTGTCCATGTGTGTCCGGGGAGTGAACAAAGAACCGAGCATTTCATTCCGCTGCCGATGTTCATAATATCCGATGATAGATACCCAAAGTCTTGCACTGCGCTAAATTCCAAAGATTCTCCGAGTTTATTGATGGCTGTTTTTGCCAGTACAAAGCACTTTTCTATTTCAAATCCGGCATAAAAGGCAGAAAGTCTAATATGATCCTTGATATTCACGGTTGCAGAAAGTATCCCATCATCACGGACGACAACTCCCATACCGAAATGAGGTTCAAGGTTGACCGGCAATATATTCCGTTCTTCAAAAATCTTTTTCGCGATACCGTCAAGCGTATCCAGCCGGATAGGATGAAATTCCGCAGCGGCAGGAGAAATATTTTGAAATACCGGTACAATAGTCTGATATACTGATTCCGCCTCTTCTTTTCCGAGCATTGCAGGAAAACGGCATCCCTTCAAATTCCTCATAATGCGTACTCTTGAAGAAATAACTGTGTCGTTATCATTACCCGAATAGGTATACCAAGCATTCGAAGTCGCAAACATGCTTTTTTTAAGCCTCCTGCTTTTTTATTCGTACGGAGGGTTTAATACCTGCCGTTTCTCGGCTACGATCTTCGCCGTAACAAAGGGTATTAAATCCGGCTGAAATCACCCTATGAAAGCAGCATATCCCGATGCTCTGTGCCGAGGCTATTAATTTTATCACGAAAATAGGCTGCGAGTTCATATTCTTCATTATTTACCGCCCTTTGGAGCTCTAATTCAAGCTGTTGCAGCGACAGTTGCTTAGCTGGATAAGTTTCACACTGGGCTGGCATAGCACCGCCGTAAAAAATATCTTCGCCTACTTCCTGCATGAGTTTTACAACCGTATCGCGGAAATAAAAAAAACAATACGGACATCCAATCATCTTCTTCTCTTGTACAACCCCGATCCGGGTTCCACATTCAGGACATACATCAGAATGCGGGATTTCTGAAGAAGATTCCTGTTGCAAGGTTTTCGGCAAAAGCCCTTCAAAGATATTTTTAAGCGAAAGATGCATTTTCTGTTCATCTGCATAAAGATTATGTTTTTTTGCGCATGACTTACATAAGTAGAGTTCCTTTGCCATTCCATTTACAATCTGCTGCACAAGTATGGATGCATTATGCTTTCCGCATATCTGACATATCATGATAACTCCCTTATAAAAGAAGGCACCCATTTTAAGTATTGCTGCTGCGGTGCCCTGTTCCCTACATACTAACCGCAGAGATAATACCGTCAATACTTGATAAAATCAAGAATAATCATTTTTTTATTCGTGTAGAGGGGATATTGATTTTTATCGGCAGCTTCTTTCTTTTTTATCTCTTTTTCACACTCTTGCTGTGTTCGGATGAAAATAAACCTTGCCTTTTAAAACTGAATGTGTTACAATGATACAAATGGATACAGTATCGCTTAATAATCTTATGTTTTCTAATGCCGAAAACGGGTCAGTTGAATTGGATTCTTCAACCCTTGCAGGTTTGAAGAAAATGCCGGTTGATATCTTCGATAATGTCTATGTCGGTGATGTAAAACCGGAGGCACTCATTTTATGCGTGGATGTTCGCGGATTTAGCAATTTCCTGTGCTCACATGATGAAAAGGCGGTATTTTCACTTATCACCGCGTTTACCTCCAATTTTTTATCATGTGTCAATCAATTCGGATTTGGATGCTCCTATTATAAGCTCCTAGGGGATGGAGCCCTTGTTATTTGGGACGAAACTACTCCGACAACGCTGGGTGAAGCAATTATGGTATTTCAGACCTATACGGAGTTTCTTGGTGAAGAACTATTCCGTCCCTATCCTGAACTAGGACTTGGCGGTGCCTTGGTAATGGAAAAAGTGTATAAGTATGAAATTTCTGCGGAAGCTTCAGCTCTCAAATACCGCGATTATGTCGGGTATGGTATAAACCTTGCCTGCCGTTTGCAGGGACTTGCCCGGAAGTCTGAACTTATTATCAACAAAAACCTTGTAAATTTAGACGCATTTACAACGGTTGTTAAAGACGCTCCTGCATTGGTAGAAGAAGCAAAGCGGCTTAAAGGGGTCTTTGACGAAGATAAGCAAACCCTGTACTTTTACGCAGGGGTAAATCCGGCAAATACCTTTGGCTTATAAACCAACCAATACTCGCAGCGCGGTATCTGAGAATTAAGCCTCCGCACGAATAGCGTGAGCAAAAGCTCAACGCTTAACGAGGGACTTTCGGCAACCTTAATCTCGTTGCCGAAAGTATGCCTTTCCATCTTTCTAGTATAAATAGACATTGCACTATATCTTGACAAAAAGAGACAGTATCATTCATTATACTTCCTGAACATGAAACAGCTCCCCGATTATAATGCCCCTTCTGCACTTGCCGCAGTATTAGATGAACACGGCTTTGGCATGCAGAAAAAGTTCGGGCAAAATTTTTTGATCAATGAACATATACGGCAGGAACTTGTCTCTGCGCTCGATCTTGCCGCCGGTGATACCGTATGGGAAGTAGGCCCCGGACTCGGCTCGATGACAGCCCTTCTTTTAGAGAAAAATGCGGATTTAACCGTTTTCGAGATTGACCGGGGCTTTATCCAGCTTTTGCAATCTTATTTTGGACACCATAAGACCTTTCATTTAATCGAAGGTGATGTACTGAAAACATGGCACGGAGAATACAGCCGCTATGCGCCGCGCTTCTTTTTTGGAAACCTTCCATATAATATCGCAGCAAAACTCATTGCCTCAACCATTGAATCGGATTGTCTCTTTGAAAAAATAGTACTCACGGTTCAAAAAGAAGTAGGACTGAGGATGACAGCGGCTCCGCATTCAGACAACTATTCATCGTTTTCCGTTCTATGCCAATGGGGCTATGATGTACGGGTAATCAGGGATATTGCCCCCGCTGCCTTTTGGCCCAAACCCAAGGTGGAGTCCCGCGCCTTATGTTTTACCCGTAAAGCGAAACCGCTGCAGGTTCGGGATAAACGGCTGTTTTTAACACTGGTGCGCGGACTTTTTAGTGCACGGCGCAAGACAGTCAAAAATAACGTAACAGCCGTCCTTGCCTCGCTTGGAAAACAAACAATTTCGCCGGAATCCCTCCTCAACGAAGCGGGAATTTCTCCGCAAGCCCGGGCAGAATCGCTTACCGTCTATGATTTTATCCGGTTATCGGATATACTCTCTCTTTGTGATGAATAAAAGATTACGTTGTATTGCCTTGTGCGTTCTCTGCGTAGTTGCGGTTGCTCAGTTCCCGCTGATTGCAGAAGAAAAAAAAGACGACCATACGCCGCTTCCCTATACAAAAGCAGAATTTCCGCTCTGGCAGCGGGAACTACGCCGGTTTGAAATACTCAGTTTTGGTGCGCTGCCCTTCGTAACGCTCTTTTCGTTCTGGGGCTACGATATGATTCGGGCTATCCAGCATCCTAAGGATCCCGGCTACTACCCCTGGCCTTTCAAGCAAGCTGATAAGGCAGTTGCACTGACCGAAAAAGAACAGCTTGGCGTATTTTTAACCGCTGCCGGTATATCGGTAACGATTGCACTCATTGATATAACCTATCGGGCAATTAAGCGGTCGGTAGAAAAAAAACGCTTGGAGCGGGAAAACGCCTTTACGGAATATCCGATTCAATTTATGCCTACGACGCTTCCGATCGAGGATGAACCGAAACCTACTGACAAGAAACCGGCAGAGTCGGTACCGGATGCTGTTCAGCAGGCAGAACCAGCCTCAGATGCCGCGCAGCAACAAGACCCCGCCGCAGAGAAAGCTCCCCCAACAGCCCCGTTGACTTCCGCAGAACAGATTTCCGGTTCTATTTCGATACAAGAAGCTGCTGTTTCCGGCAGTATAGCGCCCTCCGGTATACCTGCAAGTATGTCTGATACTGCCGTTTCCGATAGTCAGGCTCCTTCGGAAGTTTCTGCAGCTCCGGCAAATACGGTAAGTCTTGGGGATCACCCCGGAGAAGAAGGAGCAGCAGCCCTACCTCCCGCCGGACAAAGGGACGCAGCCTAAGATGCAGGACTGCCTTACGCTCACCGTACCGGATAACACCGGAAAGCAGCGGCTTGATGCCTTCTGCACTTCCAAACTGCACAATATGACCCGCTCAAAGTTCAAAGCAGGAATACAGTCCGTGCAGCTCAACGGCAAACCGGCAAAACTTTCAGCCTCGGTACAGTCTGGAGATGTTATCAATGTAGTATGGAATAATCCTGTACCGGAGACACTGGTTCCTGAGCAGATTCCTCTTTCCGTTTTATTTGAGAATGAAGATGTGCTTGTGGTGAACAAACCCGCAGGAATGGTAACACATCCGGCAGCAGGGAATTGGACAGGCACCCTCGTACAAGCGCTTGCGTATTACCGCTTACATACCTCTCCAATACGGGATGAACTTTCACGCCGTATTGCCGGAGAAACAGAACCAAACTCGTTTACCAGACTGCTCCGGGCAGGGATTGTGCATAGACTTGACAAAGACACCTCCGGGGTACTGATTACGGCACGCAATGCCGCTGCAGAGTCTTGTTTGAAAGAGGCATTTAAGCAGCGCCACACAGAAAAGTACTATCTGGCTCTTTTACAGGGAATACCGGAGCAGCCCTCCGGCATTATCGAAACCTCAATTTTCCGAGATGGCAGAACACGAATCCGTTTTGCAGCATCTGCCGATCTTTCCAAGGGGAAGTACGCACGCTCCCGCTACAAAGTACTCAACATATACGGAAACTGTGCATTGGTGTTGTTTAAAATAGATACCGGCAGAACACATCAGATTAGGCTGCACGCCCGGTTTATCGGCTGTCCGGTAGTAGGTGACAGCCTCTATGGGAAAAAAAACGCGGCATTAAAGCAGTATGGGCTGATGCTCCATGCGTACCGTCTGCGTTTAAGACTCCCCGCGCAACAAGAACCGTCAACGTTTACCGCTCCGGTGCCGCAGCGTTTTCTTTCAGCGATTGCGGTACTCCGGAATGCCCGCAATACACACAGCATATAGGAACCGCATGAAAATAGATACCGCAGCCCTCCCCTCCCCTGCGCTTGCAGCTCCGCGTAGTGAGCATTCGCTGGAGAAAGCTCCGCCTCCTGCAGCATTCGATTATTGCAGAACAGCCCCCTGCATTGTGAAGGAAACCGCACAGTGGGCAGTAGTGTATAAACCGCCGCAGCTGCCGACAGCCCCCCTCCGTACAGATGAACAAAATACACTTGTCTATTGGTTTTTACAAACACAGGCAGCACGGAATCCGGAACAGGACTTTTGCGCACAGCCTTACTCCTGCTATACGCCGGCAGATGCGGCAGAAGGACTGACTCAGCGGGCATATACAGCTGATATTCACACAAGCCCTGCGGCACAGGTGCGGGGAAAAAAAGCTATTGAAGCAGGGCTGCTCCATCGGCTTGATACCGGCACACGAGGCTTAGTCCTTTTTGCAAAAACGCAAGCGTGTTATGATTTCCTTTCCGCCCGGCAGGATGCTGGAGAACTCCGCAAAACCTACTACGCTTTTACGGCTCCATATACGGCAGATCCATCCAAAAACACGGCGGTGCCGGTATGTATTCCGCAGCGGCATCTCCCGGCTGAAAGCATTGCAGCTCAGCTGCCATTCAGTATTGCAAGCCAGTTTAGAAACTTCGGTCCCGGCGCAAAGCGGGTTGCTCCGGTTTTTGCCGGATCACGGCAGTACAAAGAAGGGAACCGGCTCTATACAACCGTTGTTGAAGGAGTTGACATCATTGACTACAGGATTGATTGTTACCCCCTGCAAGACCGGCAAAGCTGCACGCCGGTCTTCTCCGGTGCCGTACCGCAAACACAGCAGCGTGAATATACCTCCCCTACCCGCTTGGCGGAACTGAATAATCCGGTGATACGGGGATTCCGCTGCAGCCTCACCCGCGGGTACCGGCACCAAGTGCGGGTACACCTTGCATCAGTGGGATATCCGATCATCGGTGATCCGCTCTACGCAGAAGCGTCTTCCGCTTTACCGGGCAGTCATGACCACAGCACTCATCAAAGCACGTGTTTACAGCTCTATGCGATAGGACTCAGCTTCCCCGATCTTGAAAACCCACAGCAGAATATATCCGTTGTGCTTCCGCCGCCAGATAAAATGAACCCGTAATTAACAGCGGACGGGATTCTGCAAAACTTCTCTGAAAGGCACGCTGCAAGACGGTATTAAAATCCTCATCAGCTTCAATCCGTACCGCTGGTTCTCCGCAAAAGGTATGTATAAACGCTCCGGCAGTCCTCTCGATATTGCCTTTTTTAAAGGAACCGGGAATGGTGATATATATATCCGAAACCTTCCCTAAAAAGATAGGGGCAAACATATCTGGGTTTTTATCGGCAGCGCAGGCAAAGACCAAAAGCGGCTTTGACCCATCCGGCGGTACCGAATCAGTACCGCGCGAGCTATCCGCAGTAGCGGATATACCCGCAACGGAAGTTGTGGGATCGGCAGCGGCGGAAGGAACACCGGCAGTACAAACCGCGGAATCAGAAAGAGCAGCGAATACCCCAGCAACGGGAACTGTAGGATCGTCAGCAACAGAGAGAGCACCGGCAACGGGAACTGCGGGATCGGCAGCGGCGGAGGATGTACCGGCAGCACAAGCCGAAAAATCGGCAGCGGCAGAGGATGTACCGGCAGCAGAAACTGCGGAATCAGAAGGAGCAGCGGATGCACCGACAACACAAGCCGCGGAATCGGCAGCGGCGGGGGGAACACCGGCAGTACAAACCGCGGAATCAGAAAGAGCAGCGGATCCACCGGCAACGGGAACTGCGGGATCGGCAGTGGCGGTAGAATCCTGTCCGGAAAGCGATGCATGAGCAGCAATCAGCTGGAAAAAGGTATCTGCGCAGGTTTGAATACTATTACCGGTATGCGCTCCGTCAATTATGATAAGCGGATGAGTACACAGCAGCTGAAAACGCGCTGGAAGCCATGCCTGTGCCAGCGCTTGCTCGATTATCGCTTCCGAAACCTCCGGGCAGCAATACCGGAATGCCGCTGCTGCCAGCGCCGCGTTTTCTGCCTGTACCGGAGTAAAAAGCGGCAGCACCGTATGAATGGGACGGGCAAACAGCTTACCGATCGGATGATCTGCTGCAAAGGTAATGTTCACTTCTCGTCCTTGCACAGTGAGCCGGTGCTCCAACGAGGCAATACAATCCGGCAGATAAAAAAAGGGAGCATTAAGTTCCGCTGCCTGCTTTTTAAAAACAGCCAAGGCATCTTCTTTCTGCCGGGAACAAAACACCGGCACCCCAGCTTTGATGATCCCAGCCTTTTCCGCTGCAATCTGCTCAATGGTATTACCGAGATATTCGCAATGCTCCAACTCAATGGGAGTAAGCAGCACCACTGCCGGTTCTATGATATTGGTTGCATCCAGCCGTCCCCCCATACCGGTTTCAAACACAGCCCAATCAAGCTGCTCCTGCCTGAATAGCACAAAAGCTGTCAGCGTAACCAGCTCAAACCAGCTCGGCTGCGGAGATTCCGCCTTTCCGATGTGAGGCTGCACCTGCTGCCGTACCGTGCGGAATGCTTCCATATATGCAGCATCGCTGAAAAAAGCACCGTTGTGCGTTATCCGTTCCCGAAAATCATTTACATGCGGTGAAGTATATAACCCGGTTTTTTTTCCCGCTGCCGTGAGCAATGCAGAAAGCATCGCCGCAACAGAACCTTTCCCCTTAGACCCTGCAATATGTGCAGTTTTATACGCTGTTTGCGGATTTGCAAACAAGGCAGCATAATAACGAACCACCTCAAGACAAAAGGCTTTGCTATGAGGCTTTTTTTCAAAATTGATAAAGCTGTCCAGCCATGCATAAAAATCACTCATATTCTTCATAGAGCCTCATTATGCGCATTATTACAGCTCTTATGCAAGCAAGAGGCTACGAAAGGTATGAAAGTATGTTTTTCATGTGTACGATCATGGGAAATACAGTATGGTTTCCTTTTCTCTTTTCATACTGAATATTTAAAGGCTGCAACAGCTTTCTTGCATAAATTGCAAAGTGATTATATACTTCAATGCAAATAAGCTTAAGGACAACCTCTAAAACTGAAAGTTTTTGGGGTTTGCCGCTCATACCGCTACCAGTGCTGGTCAGTTCGTATGCGGCATTTTTTAGTAACTCATCAAGGGGTATTGTTTGCATTATGGAAACAATGATTAAAGAAAATATTCAGCGTATTACCGCCCGTATTACAGCAGCGTGTAAAAAGGCTGGGCGTAATCCTCAAGAGCTGCAGCTCCTGTTAGCAACAAAAACTGTTGAGCCGGAACGCATTCTTCAAGCATTTGCTGCCGGTTGTACACTCATCGGCGAAAACAAAGTACAGGAATTGCGTGATAAATACGAAGCACTAGCAGCTGTGCCGCATACGGCTCATTTTATCGGGCATCTCCAATCGAATAAGATTAAAGAGGTTGTGCAATATGCCCAGTGTATTCAATCAGTTGATAATCTTGATCTTGCCGCAAAGCTGGAGCATCGTTTAGCACAGGAAGATAAGTCCATGGATATTCTCATACAAGTGAACACCTCTGCTGAAGAAAGTAAATTCGGCTGCAAACCTGAAGAAACTGAATCCTTGGTGCGTGCCATTTCTTGTTTTCCGCATATTGCAATACGCGGCTTTATGACGATCGGAGCATTATCTGCAGGAGAAGATAAAACACGGGAATGCTTCCGCTGTCTCAAACAGATACAAAAGCGTATCATCGCGGCTGCCCTCCCGAATGTCTCAACGGAGATTCTTTCGATGGGTATGTCCGGAGATTTGGAGATTGCGGTTGAAGAAGGTTCAACCATGCTGCGGATCGGTTCTGCAGTATTCGGTGAACGCCATTATCCTGACTCCTATTATTGGAATGAGAATAGCCCTGTATGATGATCAAAAAAATATTTTTTCTATTGATATGTTCTGCTGCAACGGCGGCTATTTTCGGACAGGAGCTGCGCTGCGGCTCTCCGCGGACAAATGGCATTGATATTGAACTCTCGCAAGTGGAGCTGCATATTTCGGTATTTGATGAAGAATGCATAGCCTACCGCTTTGAACTTGGTGAAAATAAGAAACTATCCTGTGTTGAAACACAGCGGACGCTGCGGATACGGCAGCTGACACCATCAAAAGGAACGCTCTCGGTTTTTATTCCGCGGCAAATGGTTCTGGATAATTGCACTCTGCGGGTGAACCGTGCTTCTATAGATATAGAAGGGGTAACAGCGGTGAGCCTTTTGGCGATGGTGAACATGGGTTCCCTCTCAATAAAAGAAGGCGCCTTAAAAACCTCGGTTATTAACCTTGCAGGAAGCTCTTTGGTATTGGATCAAACAGAAATAGTCCGTTCATGTGCGCTTACGGTAACGGATGCCCGAGCAGCGCTGGCTCTTCCTTCAAAAGAAAGCGAATATCACCTTGATTATGTTCAAAATAAAGGCAGCTTAACCATCGGCGGCACTGACTATACAACAAGTCCCGGTGAATATGGCAATCCCCGTGCCAAGCGCCGTCTTATTATATCCGGCGGAGCTTCTTCTCTATCTATAGACTTTAGAAAGGATGACAAGACATAATCAACCCGTCATACACCTTTTTTTCTACAGGAGGCATGTTTGAGTATAATACGATACATACGCTTAAAGGTTTGTATCTTCTTCTGATACCGGTTCTTTTTCTTTAATAATGATAGTGCCGCTGCTGCCTTCCGCAAAGGAAAATTCTTTTGCAGCTGTATTTGCCGCAAAACTTTTCCCTTCTATAGTAACCTCATCTTTTTGAGTTATGCTGACAGTTTCTTCGGCAGGGGCAGCCAACAAACTTTCCTTCTTCTTCCAAATTAACGCAGGACTGCGTATAGAAAGATCATCTTCTATAAGATGAAAAAACACTGATCCGCCAAGCGAATATTCCTCCGCTTTTTCATCGATATACAAGATACCGGTTTCACCTTTCATGGATTCTTTTTGTGTTTTTTCATCATATTGGACAAAAAGGATATTTTTACCTGCCCAAATCTTTTCTTCGTCATACATCTCGAGCGCTTTTGCATATACGTTTAAATCGGTGAGTGCATTGCTATACCGCTTCAGTGTAACATTAGAAAATATCATATCAGGCTGCACTACAGTCTGTTCAGGTAAATCCTGATAGTTAAATGAACACGATATACAAAGAAAAACAATAAAGACAGGCAGCAGCTTCATTTACTGCTCATTGCCTCCCACCTCTGCTGAAGATTGCGTCCCCGATTCGACACCATCATCGGCTTCCGGCTTGCGGGAATAACTGACTAATAGATTCCGCCCGCGGTATGGAAAATCATTCAATTTTTGAATAATCGAATCGGCATCTTCACTCATCACTTGTACAAATGAATAATTATCAAGAATGCGTATATCTCCAATCCGCTCACGGCTTATATCTGCATTCTGAATAAGCAAGGTGATAATATCACGAGGAAAAACACGGCGGCTTCTGCCAATACTCATAAAAATACTTACAGACTCTGACGGATCGAGTACCGGACGTTCTACCGGCTGCCGTTCGGAAAAATATCCCCGCGGACGATCTGAAAATCGGGTATTTGAACGTCTATTATAGGGTTTAGACCGAGCAAACGACTGTGATTCAAACTCTTTAATCAGATATGCTGCGATATAAGACCGCAAAGTAAAAGGAACATTTTTTCTAAAAATTTTCCTATACGCATTCAATACTTCAGGGTCTTCTTCTGTTTTGACAGCCTCCAAAGCTTCTTTTAAAAATGTTGAAATTTGTTCTTCATTTAATGTAAATGCGGGTGTATTCTTTGACACAATATACTCCTCTAAAAATAAAATAATCACTGTAATTTTCTTCAATCCGCACAGCACTAGACCTATTCGATAACTGCGTTTTCGAATAGGTCGACGAGTTCTAAATCGCACA
>NZ_JBQNBW010000038.1:0-29185 GCF_052169735.1 Treponema sp. | reverse complement strand
AGCTTCAAAAAAACATTTACAAAGCTGTTTAAAATATATGGAAGATTAATATGCCACAAATAGTACCAATTCGCGACTTAAAAAATACGAGTACGATTTCAAATCTTTGTCATGAAACAAATGAGCCGATTTTTATAACAAAAAATGGCTATGGTGATATGGTTATTATGAGTATGGAAACATATGAAAAAAATGCTTTTTTTAATGATCTTTATGATAATTTGGAAGAAGCAGAAATGGATTTGCAAAACGGCAGGGTTTCTGGTATTGATGAGGCTATAGAGGAGATAAAAAGTCGATATGATTTATGATGTTCAAATCACTGATAAGGCAAAGAGAGATTTGAATGAAATTATAAAATATATAAAAGAAATACTTGTAAATCCAGACGCTGCATCAAGTTTATTAGATTATTTTTTTAGACAAAAATCCTTTTTAGCTGAAAATCCATATATGTTTCCTCGATGTTCTATTTTGAAATTACATAAGAAAGGTTATCATCGTTTTATATTTAAGAATAATTATATAGCATTATATTTAATTGATGAAAAGAAAAAGATAGTTACTATAATGCATATTTTTTATGCAAAACGTGATTATGGAAAATTATTATAAATACCTAACACCCGCTTCAACCTGACATTGCGGCAAAGCCGCAAATGCAGGTTAAGCGTTAGTTGAACGGACGCTGCGCATCCGTTCAACGGGCGGCGGAACCTCCGCCTGTCGTCCGGCGCACAGCGCCGTCCAACATGCGGATTAAGCTGACGGCGAAGCTCAAAAACCTTACGGCTTTCTCGCTTCTTGCAGCTTATCCGCCGCCCGTTATGTGGACTGTGGAGTGATACAATAAAAGTGCAGTGCCAAAATTGCCGAAAAAGAGAGGAGGCAAGGCAATGAAACGGTACGATGAGAACTTTAAAATCGAGGCATTGAAGCTGTCAGACGAGATCGGAGTGAAGAAAGCGTGTGAACAGCTTAACGTGAACTATGGAAGGTTTATTTTCAGCCGCTGAAATAGCGCGGCTGAAAAACACTGTGAGTTTGCCGTGCGGCAAACGTCACGGATTATATAAGCGCGTTCCGCGCACGAATGCAACAGTCTTCGAGAATTGATATTCTCTCAACTGTTGCATTTTAAGGGACGATTTTTCTAAACCAAAACTTATCTGGACAGATATCGCTTGTAAGCCATCTTTTGTTTTTTCAGATAAAGAAATATATTTCTTAAATACTGCTTATATGTTAAGTGGAAATCATTTATCCTATCTACTGCATATACTTAATTCAAAATTAATAACTTTCTATTTTATGCATACAGCAACGGGGCTAGGTGATAAAGGACTAAGATTATTCAAGATATTTGTTGAAAAAATACCAGTTCCATTATATAGAGATTCTAGTTTACAAAAAATCTTAGATTCCTATAAACAACACATAAGTTCAGAAACTCAGCAGAAAAAGATAAATGAGTTAGTAAATCAGGTATATAATTTAAATACAAAAGAAATAGAATATTTAAACACTCAAAACATTTAAATTATTATTTTCAATTAGTTTATTTCGCCAAAGCCGACAGCTCTTTGTTCTGGTGAATTTAATTTATAGAGGTCGAAAATTAGTTTATCAAGTAACATTGCCTTAGCGTTGGTATAATTATCTTGAATATCTTTTATAGCCTTTAGGTAGATGTTTTCTATTTCTGTATTAACCGGCACAACAGGAATAGTTTCAAAAAAAATTTTACTTAATTCGCGTGTACCACCTTGTAATTCAGGAAAATTATCTCTAAAGCAATACTTAAACAGAGAGGAATTAAAGAATGCTGTTAGAAAGCCTATATATTTACCCGTAATAATAAAACATTTTTGATTAACAAAAAAATTCTTATCGTCAAATAAAAAAGGTAAGTATTTAGTCATGTTTGGATAAATGATCTTCGGTTTAGAAAAATCGTCCATATATGTACAATTTCGTAAATTATACGGGGTTTTTCCACGGTCATCTCTGATGGATATTTTATCCCAATATTGATCTAAGTGAGCTTTGACAGCTGGATAGTCATCAATATTTATAGGAGGAATACCTTTTTCTCGGATACCATTATGTACATTGAGCAGATAAGTATCTACAAAATCATATCCATACCGTTTTATATCTCTGCCGCGAAGAATCGGGCGTATAATCTCAGCACTTTTAGGACATTTTTTTATCAGTTCATCACGCTTTTCTTTGTTTATAATGAACGCATCATTGCAACCGGTTAAAATACCTCGATATATTTTTATGTCCCACTCTTTGAGCGGTCTTCCGACAGCTTCAATTTTCTGTTTAATACGCTGTTCTATATCGGAAAGAATAACCCAGCTATTACCATTTTTGGGAAATTCGATTGAGTGGACAGATTGCTGCACAGAGCCTCTCCTATTTTCTAGGCAATCCAATCCTCCTCGCAAGGCACAGGTACTTTGCGTATATGCAGCCTTTTGCAGTAATAAGATATTCACATCAACAGTGGCATTTTCAAAAACCTTTTCTCCTGCTAAGTCAATGAGAATTTTTGGTTGACTTTGCTCCGCAAAATATTTACGGCTGGTTTCTCCATATCCTGCCCGCATCCATTTATTTGAGGTGATATAACAGAGGTGTCCCTTCTTCTTAAGCAGAACGATACCTTTTTCATAAAAGAGTTGATAAATATCACCCATGCTACTAAAAGTATTAAACTTAGCTTGTCTATACAGTTTTGCTAATTTTCCGCCCTCATCTTGTAATTGTATATACGGCGGGTTGCCGATCACAATATCAAAACCGTTGCAATCAGCCGGTCGATTAAATACCTCACTAAACCATGTATGCCATAAAAAGAAAGAAGAGTTGCTATCAATCGGTATCTTTTTTAGATCGGCGAGTTTGTCGTGCTCTTTACTCCAGCCTTGCTCACTGAGTAATGCATAAACGAGTTGGGAAATATGTTGTTTCATAGTCTGTTTTGACTTATGTGTTTTAGGCTGATAATAATCGCTGATAGCAGTTTGTAGAGTCTTTATGTTTTCTTCCGTAGTGCAAAAGAGATCCTTTTTATTCTGGTGTAGTAAGTTTTCTAAAGAGATACCCTCATAACTTTCCAACAAGCTGTTTCCTTGCATTATTTTATAGTCAAGATTAGGGAGTGGAAGCGGTATTTTTTCATCGACGATGATCGCAAGCCAAAAACGCAGACGTGCTATATCAACGGCACCTTTCTCAATATCAACTCCGTAGATATTTTCACGCACAATCTCTTTTTTAATGCGTGAGCGATTTTCTTCGTCGGCGCTGTCTCTTTCCAGCAGTATTCTGCACGCAAAAAGTTCATTCAGCATGCCCATCGGGAAAGCCCCAGAACCAACCGCAGGGTCGCAGATTTTGATGTTTTTCAATGCGGATAAAACAGTCTCTTTGTCTTTTATCGTTTGTATGTCATGATTTAAGACCAAATTACGCATCGCCGGTTCATTTTGTGTTTCTTCTGTAAGATATGCAATAAGACTTTCTCGGCACATATATTGTACAATTTCTTTCGGCGTATAGAACGCCCCCTTATCCTTGTTGTCTTCCAGCAGGTTTTCAAAAATTTTCCCGAGCATTTCAGGGTCTACACCGACTTCCCGGTCTTCAGGATCGGTTTCATCAATCGTGAAATTATACCGAGCAAAAAAATCCAAGAGGCCGCAGCTTGCATTATACGGATAGTCATCGTTTTGACTGCTGCGAAAAATCCGTTCGGTCTCTTTTTGCGAAGGGTTGCCGAATAAGGCTGCCGGGAAAACAACGGGAACATCGTCTTCTATATCCTCTTCAAAAAGTCCGCCGTTTAAATACGGTACCTTGCCGAAACGAGTAAGTAATATGTTATCCCACCCTTTCTGCGCAAAATGCTTTTCTCGATCTTCCGGATTGGTATTCAGCATACCGAAAAAGAGCGGATCAAGTACCGTAGCAAGGAAATTATTTTGTTGCTCAGCAGTTGAGCGTTCAAAAAGATGTTGTAAATAATCCCTGTCGCCGTCATTCCAGTTATCGTCCGAACAACCAAGCCATCCTTTTTTCTGTAAAAATTGAATAAAGACCAGCCGCCCCATCATCTTTTTGATATAATCACGAACTTTCTTTTCTGCCTTTTGTTCATCTCCACTACAGATTCGCTGAAAGTGTGCAAATATTTCCGTATGTACTTTTGCTCCGGCTACAACTCTATTTTCATACCCCGCTTTCCCTTTTGCTCTGATATAACGTTTACCGGTAATGTATTGCACAAAGTCTTCATAAAATACCTTATATTCGGCAAAAAACTCTTTACTCAACGCTTCCACACTGAATGCATTCTTTAAATCCGATAGAGTGATTATGCGTTTATTTTTATCTAAATCAAGTTCTTCAAATCGTTTTACGATTGTGCGGGAGGGGATGCCTTTGCCTACGATATAAGTATACCGTTTTGCTGGAGTAGAATTTTTTGCAGAATCTCGTTTTTCTACATAAGAAAGGCGCCAAGAACGATTTATAACATTTTGATAGTGAAATATGATGAACGCACCTTCGAATTGTTCGATATATTGCCTAACGATTGACTGTATCCCAACTTTACTTTGAGCAAGCTTTTTATTATCACTAACAGTTATATCAAAAACTTTTAAATCGCTGCCAGACAGATCAAATGTTGCCGAATGTTTTATTTCTTGGATATTTGCTTGTGCGGCTTTTTCTTTGACTGTTTTATCATCGGTAAGCACATCATAGCCCTGCCTATAATCACCTAAGAGGGGATGCAATATCTCAGTTAAAAATATGTCAATCCCACACCAGTCATTGCTAAAAATATCTTTTATACGTTTGTTTTCAGACATCGGTTGCACCGCCTATAAGGTTGTGCTCATTAAATGTCTTTTTTAATCAGCACTTTTTGTTATATAAAAACCTGCATAAATATAGACATTATTGCTATTAACATTTCGATTATCGGAAATCATACCGATCCCCTTAAGAATCTTCGCAGTGAGTTCTTCTTCTGTGACAGGAATAAGAAGCTCTGTGCTTTTTAGCTGCTCTATTTCCGACAATACAGTATTTAATTTTTTTGCCAATGAAATATTGCCTTTTTTAATGGAAGCGATGGCATTTCCAATAGCTGCCACTGCTGCCTGAGAAAGTTGCTTCTTATTTATTAAACCGGTAGCTCGTTCCAGTACTGCTGTAGCGTCTTTAGTGAGCCTTTTTGCTTTTGACAGCTTTGTGCTAAATTTACGATAGGCAAGTAATGCAGCTTCTCTGATTTCTTTCGTATTGTTGGGAAGTGTTTTCGATAAATCGGAGGGAGTACAATGGCATACATCAAAAATTTCTATCGAACTGATAATTTCAGTAGTTAAATCAGGCATAACTTTTACATATACGCATCCAGATTTCTCTTTCTCTTTAAGTGCAAAATATGCTAAGCCACCGGTATTCGGTATAACAGGCACAATGGCTTTCTCTTTTGCTGTTGTACATTGTTCAATAAATGTATAGCGGTTTGGGTACCACGCTTTAAAGTTTTTAAGTTCAGCAATATATTTTTCCTGCGGTGAAGCTTCTCCATCGAGTACCTTTTCAAAATTCCCTTCACTTAATTCTTCATCTGTGCTGAATATTTTTGAATCGCCGCCAAACATCGTATGAAATGCTTGTAATTTTGTATATGCGTTCTGTATAAGGTGTATTTGTTGATCGCCTTGTGCAGAAGGATAAAAATTGTATACATAAATATCAGAATTTTGAGAGCCGATTCTATTTACGCGTCCAATTCTCTGAATAAGCCGTGTAGCATTCCATGGTGTGTCATAATTGAGGATAGTATTTGCACGGTGTAGATTGATTCCTTCCGCTAGAACTTCTGTGGTAATAATAACGTCATAATCATTTTTTTGTTTTGCGTTTTCACAGTTTGCATCAAAATTTACTTTGATGATTTCTTCCATATTATCTCTGTTTTCTGCTGTAATTACCAACGGTCTTTTTTGTGTGATATTTTCAACAGCGCGGCTCAAAGCCGTAATCGTCCGAATTGCTTCCGAAAAAATAACAAGCTTATGAGGTTTATTTCTTTCTTTACAAAACAATCCGTTTGATTCTTTTAAGGTGTCTTTAAAGCGGTCAAGTTTAGGGTCATAATCGTTTTCATCCCATCGATTAACCAGCGCTGTTATTTTCTGTAGATCAGCTTTTACATAATCAATGTATGATGTCCCGTCCACATTATTCGTTTGAAAATGTGCTCGGGTGTATTCAGCATTTTGCTTTTTAGTATTACACCCTGTATCAGTTAATATTTTAATTTTCTTACGGATATCATCAAAGCAGGTCTCCAGCGTTATTGTTTTATCAGGATTGTTCGCTTGCTTCTCTGTGATATTTAATTCTTTATTTACATCGATCTGTGGACAAATAAAAATACAATTTGCTTCCCACATTGTGATCATATTTTGCGTATACCGTTGAAAGTTCTTGAGCGATTCTTTAAAAGCGGCAAAACTACTTTCCAATCGTTTGACGAGTAGAATTTGCATAATTCGTGCAAGCTGATTTGAAGCACGTTGTGCTGTCATATTACGACCGGAATATCGTGTTTCATAGGTTGGATCCAAAAACGTGATTGCTCTATATCGATAATAGCCAAGTCCGGATTCCGTACCGAAATCATTTTCTTCGATAGAGGGTGCAATAATATTCATAGTATCATTAAAAAGAGCAGCAAGTTTTGTGTCCATTGAATAATAAAGATTGTCCGGGCCATGTACGATTGGAAAGCGTAACTCACTATTATAATGTTCTTTAATATCAGTTCTGGTTCGGCGCACTAAAATATCGCTGAGTACTTTTTCGCGCACTTCCTGTGAAAGTCGTATTAATGCTTCTCTCCGTTCTTTTTCCGTCGCATTATCGTCTGTCGGAGCATTGGACTGTGATTCCTTTTTTTGTCGAATAAGAGCTGTGTAGTCACGGTTAATGGTACTGAAAAACTCCTCTAAATTCCTGCCGGGAATTTTTTCAAAAGAAGATTTTTTCGGCTCATGTTCAAAAAGGTACAGTTGGTTTTGAATATCTCGTGGACTATTGTTTTGAATTGTTGCGGAAATTAAGCCGATAAACGGGTAATATCCTGTCTGCACGTGTACTGTTTCAAGATATGCCATTAATGTTTTATACATCTCCGTATTATTGTTACGAAATTTATGGCTTTCATCTATTAAAATAAGACCGTAATGTGTATATATTTCATCCGACTGTTGTTTATTTTTTGCCGGTATACCTTTATTCGGATTGGAGACAGCTGATGAAAGTACATTCATAGCAGGTGTCTTATCAGTCAGAAATATCTCAATATCTTCAGCATCGCTCATGTCTTCAGCCGAAAAATCAAACTCTGTAATTAAGCGCTCGTTTTCTTCATCTGAATACAATGGAGTCAGAGTGTTATCCGTTTGCTTGCTTGCTTCAAAAAGGTGATTAAGACTTCCGGTTGTCATAATCGTGATATGTGTTTCAATCTTATCAGTACGGTTTTGATCGAATTGACGAATCGTATGTTTCCATGAAGAAGCAATAGCCGGCGGCGCGATTACCAGTACATTACTGCTGCGTTCCAAGTCTTTTGCAATTTCAATAAAATACTTTGCAATCAGAATACCGACAATAGTTTTTCCCAGTCCTACAACATCTCCGAGCGCAAACCCACCATGTTGCAGCATATATGAATAGCATTGCTGCACAGCGCTGAGTTGATATTCCAATGGTTGTATCGATTCGGGTAGGTAGCCCGTAAGGATTGATTTGAACTGCGTATTTGTCAGCATCCCAAATTTATCCTGTAATAATTTTATGTAGCATTCGTATGGAGTTAACTCATCAGGATTTTGTCCTATCGGCATTTGCGGTTGAGCATGTGCTATCTCCGATTTCTTTAAGACCTCCTCCAAAAACGCTCGTGTCCAATCGGATGCTAATACCCATTTTTCATTGAACCATGTAATATGCCCTTTTGAAAGATTTATCCCGTCCGGCTTTGCCGAAATTATTTGTGTAAGTGTTTCAAGGTAATTCAGTTCGGAATTTTCTTGTAAGCCTTTTTGGGTAAAATTACTACTGCCGATAATCCCGTATGCGATGCCGGTTCCGTATAAAATATAACACTTGGAATGGAAAAACTGCCGCTTATCATCCTCGCTTATGCCGCGGAAAATACGTATCTCTATTTTCGGGTCATTGAGGCCTGTATGTTGTTCTTTGCAAAAATCCAGTAAAAGCTGTACAGCGGGGATGTATTCAGATTTTACCTTTAAATCGGCAAGATCGGTTTTGATAAAATCCTGCGGATAGTCGGCATCCTTATATTTGACATCGGCACTGTACTGTGCAAAAAGATACGGGTCTTTCCCGATAAGAATCCGCACGCGTGTATCTGCCGACCGCTCTAAGAATGCTCGAAGTTCTGCTGCAATCAGCTGTGTGCCCGGAATGTCCCAGTACCCTGTTGCAATGTCGATGTGGGTAATGCCGGGTATGGAGATGAGTTTTTTAAGCGTATCAACAAGTTTTAAGTTTTCGGAGTTATCAATCAGTGTACTGTGCATGGGTATAAGTTTTCCTTACATAACAGAGACAAAAGCACCACCGGCAAAAGGCACCCCCAAACAGACCGGTCTATAAAGTTTTGCGATCCTTATTTAGGGATGCCGTCTCTACACAGCCGTCTTTGCTTTAGTACAGCTGGTTAACAGATTTTACCGCCCGAAACTTTTATATCAGTATTATTTTCTATAATAGCTTCAAGTGCTAACGTAATCCCGCGGAGAATGGTTTCTACACTCATAGAAGGTGTTAAAAGAGGTTTCCCGATTGCTTGTTCAGGCAGAAACGGGATATGGATAAACCCGCTCTTCATTGGTTTACCCGCGGCAGTTCGTTGTGCCGCAAGGTGGGCAACACCGTAACACACATGATTGCAGATAAAAGTTCCCGCGGTATTTGACACTGAGGCAGGAATTTTATGCTCGCGTATTTTTTCCACAATAGCTTTTATCGGTATGGTTACAAAATAGGCGCTCGGTCCGTCTTGTATAACAGGCTCATCAATGGGCTGATTTCCTTCGTTGTCAGGAATGCGGCAGTCATCAATATTGATGCCAATCCGTTCAACGGAAATGTCTGCCCTCCCGCCTGCTTGCCCGATACTCAGCACAACATCGGGATTTTCTTGTTCAACGGCTGCGGTTATTTTTGCTAATGACTTTCCCACCACTGTGGGAATTTCCAGCTTGAGAATTTTTGTGCCTAAGATTTCTGCAGGCAGCAATTTTATGGCTTCCAGTGCCGGATTAACCTTTTCTCCGCCGAATGGATCAAAACCGGTAACTAAAATTTTCATATTCTGTACGATATTTTAACAAAGTTGATTGGATATGTCTATTAAAAACTTTTAATCCAAGCAGTAGCGTTGCCATATTCATTATCTTTTCATAAGCAGTAAGGTGTGATATAGTTTTTGCACTGTTCCTATACATGCAACAGTTGAGAGAATACCTCTTCTCGACAACTATTGCATTACGCTGTTTCGGAATAAAATAAGAAACGGCAGGCAATCTGTGATGTTTGCGATGAGTAAACTCGAGGTGTTTTTCAGCCGCGCAATTTTAGCGGCTGAAAAGAAACGTTCATTTTTAATGACAATCTGTGGGGAGCTTCCCATGGGGATAATACAAACCCTACTATAATGCTAGGAGATTTTATGCCTATAACGCACTTAGACCGCTCGGCAGGTATACTGCTGCATCCTACTTCTCTTCCAAGTAACGAAGGGATCGGTACACTGGGAAAATCAGCGTACGAATTTATTGATTGGCTGTATGCCGCACATATCCGGCTCTGGCAAGTACTGCCGCTTGGTCCGACCGGCTATGGGGATTCTCCCTACGCTGCGTTCTCCAGTTTTGCCGGAAATCCGCTGCTGATCGACTTGGAAACACTGGTTACACAAGGTTTTCTTACTGCTGATGATACTTCACTGCCGGATTATCTTTCTACTGAAGGCAATATCGATTTCGGCTCAGTGGTATACTGGAAAATGCCGGTTTTAAAAAGGGCTGCATCAAACCTGCTGAGTAAGATAAGAGAAGATAGCAGCTCATCCGGGACAGCGTTAAAAGATGCGTTTGAAACTTTCAAAAAGAATCACAAACGGCTTGATGAGTATGCGCTGTTTATGTCTATTAAGGAAGTGTATGATACAAAAGCTGCGCAGGAAGGGCTTTTTGGCAAGCTCTGGAATAATTATTGGACACAAGATTTAGCGCGGCATGATTCCACTGCGATCAAACGCTGGGTGCAAGAACATCGGTACGAGATTGAAGTGTACAAGGTTATTCAATACTTCTTTTTTGAACAATGGAAACAGCTTCGGCAGTATGCAAACGGAAAAGGTATTTCCATTATCGGCGATATTCCGATTTTTGTTGCACCGGACTCCTCGGACGTATGGGCAAATCAAAAACTGTTTCAGCTCAATGAAAACGGGGTACCGACGGTTGTCGCAGGAGTTCCGCCTGACTATTTTAGTGCTACGGGGCAGCTGTGGGGCAATCCGCTCTATAATTGGGATGAAATGAAGGCAGCAAAATACCGCTGGTGGCTTGACCGTATCGATGCGTGTTTGGAGTTGGTAGATTATATCCGGATTGATCACTTCCGCGGTTTTGAAGCCTATTGGGCAATACCCTTCGGTGCTGAAAATGCGGTGAAAGGTGAATGGCTGCCCGGTCCTGATCATGCTTTTTTTGAAGCAGTACAGCGCCATCTGATTAAAAAAACGAAAGATGCACAAGCTGCCGGAGAAGAAAATGTTTGTGACTATGCAAAGGGCTTACCCATTATTGCAGAAGACCTCGGCATCATTACGCCGAGGGTTGAACGGCTCCGTGACGATTTCCATTTACCCGGTATGAAGATTCTGCAATTTGCCTTTAGCGGTGCAGAAGTGCGCGAACATGGCTTTAGCAATACCTTTTTACCGCATACCTATACACAAAATTCCGTTGTGTATACCGGTACCCATGATAACACAACCCTACGGGCATGGCTTGACACACTGACACGGGATGACTTTGATGTGCTGCTTTTCTATCTTTATGGAGAAAAACCTGAACCGGAACTGCTTGATGAGTTATGTTCGGAAAAAAGCCAAGATTCTGACGGTGCGTATGTTATTGAGCCTTCATCATTCAAAGACGATTTATGTGAAGAGCTGATCAAACAAGCCTTTTTCTCAACGGCAGTTTTTGCGGTTATTCCCTTTCAAGACCTCTATGCGCTGGGTGCAGAAGCCCGCATAAACGAGCCTTCCACCCTCGGCAAAAACTGGATATGGCGGATGGAGCGCGGCTTATGTACCCAAGATAGCGCAGAATGGCTCGGCAATTTAGTTTTTGCCTCCGGGCGTTATGGTGCAAAACAACCGCAAACACAGACATTAAGCTAAATAATATTGCATAACCACTCATAATTAGGGCCCCTCTAAAAATCCACGAGAGATTTTTAGAGGGGCTTTCGCATCTGTATACATTGCTAAACAGAAAGGTAATTGATCGGGTAGAAGCTCTCAGGGTGTAGTTCTGCCAGAAATAGCTCGAAAAGGAAATTATAAAATCTTATATTTTACTTTAAGCCGTTAAAGGAAAATATAACTTGTTTTTTTTGCCGAATACAACTATGATGAGCTGTATAGGAAGCTTTATGGATATAAAAGATTTTAAATCAGGATGCTTTAAACAGGGATATAAATATCAGTATTTTCTACCTGAAAAAGTTAATCATAGCTTTTCGTGGCAAGACCCTTCAATCAATGCGCTTTTGGAAGAAGCCTCGCTGCATTTGGGGGAACTGAACTCTTTTTCTTCTTTGGTGCCGGACTTAGATCGATTTATCATTATGCATATTTTTAAAGAAGCCGTTGTATCCAATCGTATAGAAGGAACCCGGACAAATATCGAAGAAGCGTTCAATGAACAGAATAATCTTGATCCGGAAAAGCGTGATGACTGGCAAGAAGTTCATAACTACGTACAGGCGATGAATAGCGCTCTCAATGAATTGAATACACTCCCGCTCTCGAACCGGCTGATTAAAAATACACATAGAATACTGCTTTCAAAGGGGAGAGGTGAACATAAAACCCCGGGAGAATTTCGTGTTTCACAAAATTGGCTTGGCGGCGCTACGTTGACTGATGCTGTTTTTGTACCGCCTTCACATGAACACCTGCCGGAATTGTTGTCTGACCTCGAAATGTTCTTAAATAATGACACCATTAAAATCCCGCACCTTGTTCGCATAGCTATTGCACACTACCAGTTTGAAACCATCCATCCTTTTTTAGATGGTAATGGCAGAATAGGGAGGCTCCTCATAACACTCTATTTAGTGCATAGCAAAGTTTTACAGCAGCCGCTCTTATACCTCTCTGATTTTTTTGAAAAGCATAAAGCACTTTACTACGATAATTTAACATTAGTGCGGACAAAAAATGATATTACGCAATGGATCAAGTTCTTTTTAGCAGGTGTCAGTGAAACTGCTCAAAATGCAGCTCATACGTTGAAGCATATTATCGATTTACGCAGAGGCTATGAGAAAACAATTCTTAATAATTTTGGAAAACGAACGGCAATCGGTGTTGATTTATTGAATCTTCTTTTTAGTAAACCAATTGTAACCAGTGCGACCGTTCAGGAGGCTTTGAATCTTTCAGCAAAGGCTGCAAATAGCTTACTTAGCGCCTTTACGGAAGCAGCAATTCTCAAAGAATCAACGGGTTACCGGCGCAACCGTACATTTATCTTCGATGAATATATTCGATTGTTTTAGATAAATCCCGATGGTTTTTATCTTGCGCATTGTATTTTCATACGGCAGGAAGCGGCGGCGATCGAATATCGGCATACAGATAGCAGAGGAGAGCCTTACACCGGTAATGCTCAGGCACCTCTAAAAATCCACGAGAGATTTTTAGAGGTGCCTACAGATACGATGCTTATTATGGTGGATGAAGCAGCGCCCCATATAGGATCCGCATTGTTTCGTGTTTTTAGATCAATATCTTCTTTGCAGAACCGCCGTAGTATTCGTTGCGGAGTTCGTGTACCTGTTCGTCGCGGATATAGTCGTCAAACGGCATCATCCGGTCGATAACACCGCCGGGGGTAATTTCTACGATGCGGTTTGCGATAGATGAGATGAACTCATGGTCATGCGAGTTGAATAGTACTACGCCGGGAAAGGCGATGAGCGCCTCGTTCAAACTGGTAATCGCTTCCAAGTCGAGGTGATTGGTCGGCTCATCCATAATCAGCACATTGGCGCCGGAAAGCATCAGCTTACTGAGCATACACCGTACCTTTTCCCCTCCGGAAAGCACCTTGACGGGTTTGAGCGATTCATCGCCGGTAAAAAGCATCCGTCCCAAAAAGCCGCGCACGTATGCTTCGTCTTGCTCTGTGGAAAACTGCCGCAGCCAGTCGGTAATGTTCAAATCTGTTTCAAAGTAGCTGGAATTATCTTTGCTGAGGTAGGCATTCGTAACGGTTTGCCCCCAATACACATCACCGGAATCGGCGGTTTTAATACCGGCAATAATATCGAAGAAAGCCGATTTTGAGTTATGCTCCTGCCCGACAAAAGCGATTTTGTCTGTGCGGTTTACCATTAAGCTGAAATCCTTGAGAAGCGTAATACCGTTGCCGGAACCTTCTTCCTTCGAGGTATAATTGAGCTTTTCTACGCGAACAACATTGTTGCCGATTTCTCTATCCGGTTTGAAGTGCACGTACGGGAACTTCCGAGTGGTAACTTCCAGCTCTTCCAGTGCAAGTTTGTCGTACACTTTTTTACGGCTGGTTGCCTGCCGGCTTTTTGCCGCGTTAGAAGCAAAGCGCAGGATAAATTCGCGTAAGTCTTTCATCTTTTCTTCACGCTTTTTCTGCTGATCGCGCGCTTGCCGCTGCATAATCTGACTCATCTGATACCAGAAATCATAGTTACCGCTGTACAGACGGATTTTTCCAAAGTCAATATCACAAATATGCGTACATACGGTGTTCAAAAAGTGCCGGTCGTGCGATACTACAATCACCGTATTCGGGAATTCAATGAGAAACTCCTCCAGCCAGCTGATGGATTCAAGGTCGAGACCGTTCGTCGGCTCGTCCAACAAGAGGATATCGGGATTGCCGAACAACGCCTGTGCCAATAGTACCCGCACTTTCTGGCTCTCATCCAGTTCGCTCATCATGCGCTCGTGGTTTGCCTCTTCCAAACCGAGACCGGAAAGCATCTGTTCTACCTGATTCTCCGCCTCCCAGCCGCCCATATCGGCAAACTCGCCTTCAAGCTCCGATGCGCGGATGCCGTCTGCTTCGCTAAAATCTTCTTTTTCGTAAATGGTTTCCCGCTCTTTCATAATCTTATAGAGCTCCGGGTGTCCCATATATACGGTGTCTTTGACGGAATATTCATCAAAAGCAAAGTGATCCTGCCGCAGAACTGCCATCCGCTCTCCCGGCGTAATACTGATTTCACCGCTGTCGTGTTCCAATTCACCGGAAAGCAGCTTGAGAAAGGTTGACTTTCCCGCCCCGTTTGCTCCGATAATCCCGTAGCAGTTCCCGGGGGTAAATTTTAAATTGACATCTTTGAAAAGAGGTTTTTCCGAAAATTTTAAACTAACATCGCTTACTGTAATCATAGCGAGCAGTATAGCCTAAAAGGAAAAAAGAGTGAACGGGATAATCCGGTAGAAAACTGAGCGTACGATTTATCCGCTTCGCCTTTTGTTTAAATCCAAGGCGTGGTACCTTGAAAGTTTGTGTACCGACAAAAATGATTATCGGCTTTATGATGAATTTCCTCTCGATCTTATCACAAAAAGTACGGACGGCTCGTATACGCTTTCAGTATATCTTCCGATCGATCATTGGGCGTAAAGTATAGCATAAAAAGCAGACGAGTTCCTATAAAGGACATTTAAAATTATAGTAGTTGCAGCGCTGATAATACGAGGTAAGCATGGTATGCCAGAGAGACATGTTACTTTTTGATGAACCTATCAGCGGATTGGATTATGACAGCATGATCAATGGTTCCCGCCTCTTTCAAAACCTCTCTGCTATGGGCAAAGTGCTCTTTGTTGTAACACATGATGCTGAGTTTTTGATTTCTGCTTGTACCCGTATTTTACACTTGGGAGACGGCGGTATTGAGGGGGATTATGGCATGTCTCCACAGAACGAAGAAAAACTTAGAGCTTTCTTTTGCTCATCATAGAGAGGTTCATTCCATTTTTAGCCGATAAAATTCCTTTTGCTTGTACAAAGTGCATCTGTTATTCCATTTATCCATTATGTTGTCGCATCTGGCAACGGTTTGTGTCCGTTCATTGCATCCGTCGCACCATAGCCTGTATTTCTGCTTGCCAGTCTTGCACAAAATCTTTCGGTTCAAGCGGCTGTGCGTTTGAGCCGTGAGATAAGACCCATTTCAATATCCGGTAGCCTTGCGCTGCGGAAAAGACTATTTCAGTTTTCCCTTCTGCATCATATTCGGTAATTTTTTGGTCGTCCGCCCATACGGAATCTTTTATTGCGAGACGAGATTCGCCGTAGAATGCAATGCGGTAGGTAATGGTTTCCGGTTCCATAAATGAGCCGAATCTTCCGCCGCCGCAGCGGGAGATAAAGTCATAATTTTCAGGAAGTGTAAAAAGCTCATCGGTAATGCAAAGGTGTTCAATACGCGGAATATAAAAAAGCCGTTCCGCTTGGCGTTCCTCTGCATAGCCGAATAGAAAATATCGCCCGTCATCAAAAAGGAGCTGATACGGACGGACACGCCGGTGTGCCTTCCCGCTATCCAACACGCCGCAGTAATCAAATTCGATCGTGCGGTTTTGAATCATCGCTTGGTAGAGTGCAGTAAATACCGCTTCATCGATAATGGCATAAGGCATCGGCGGAACGGCGATACGGTCAATAAACGCTCCCGTTCCTTGCCTTTGCGGAAACGTAATAACATCAATGGCATCAACGAGTTCTTTGTAGATCGGCGTTCCCTGATATTGCTGCAGCAGCGTTTTTGCAGCGACGAGCGCCGTTACATCTTTTTGCGAAATATTTTGGATCGGCATTTCATATTTTTTGCTGTAATAAAATCCTTTCTTTTGCGCATTATATTCAATGGGTGCATTAAACCGATCCCGCAAAAACGTTATATCGCGGCTTATTGTCGGAACACTGCACTCCAGTTCTTTTGCAAGTTCGGATGTCTTAGGGAAGCATTCTGCTTTTATCCGGTTATGAATATACGTGAGACGTTCTAACATTTGATGAGTAATCGCACGGTTTGGTTTCTTTTTCATAGTGTTATTATAGTAGGAAAGGGGAGATTTTGGAATCTGCAAAAAACGTAAAATGTTTTTGCAGATTCCAGCACTTTATGGTTGTTTCTATAACTTCAATTCACTCAAATATCGGGAGACATCAAAATATTTTTTTAAGAATTTATGCCATTCTTTCGGATAGTAACCGCCCATCGTTCCGCTGGTATGACGGAGGAAAATGATGTCGATAGGATGTCCGTCAAGCTCTATACGGCAATAGCGCGGATAGGCATTGTTGATTTTATCATCTCCCCATTTTTCTTTTTTAATGGTAAGCCCTTCGTATTCCAAATTGGTTAATACATCGAAGGCTTTTACGCCCAATGAAACAACCGTATTCGGTTTGAGTATTTTCATCGTTTCTAAAATGATATGCCAGCCGGCTTGAAAATCGGAATCGTCGGGGCGTTCTTCGCTTGCGCTGAGGAGACGCTGAATAATGACTTGGTAGACAAAGCTGTCAGAAATTGCCGTCATTTCTTCTTTGCTCAGCTCTTCATCATAATCTCTATTCAATACTGTTTTTTCAAAATTGCGGATAACGTTTGTTCCTTCCTCGCCGTTTTGATGCATACCGATAAAGCTGCGGGTAAAATCGATGCCGTACTCGTCGGGACTGTCGCTTGTGCAAAGATAATGGCTTTCTCCCAATACCATCAGCTTTGTCTGACTGTTTATATAGTTCTTTCCTATCCACGGTAGCCAGTGAAGATTGTTAATCCGTAAAAGCTGTTCGTCAATCTTTTTGTTCATTTTTTTTTCTCCTCATATTTTCGTACGACATTTGAATATTCTTGTCTCTTATCTTCTGACCCTAGGATTACTTCACCGTTCTCATCAAAGATAATATCAAATTCTGAAGAATATAAATATTTATCCGACCATAACTGTAGATTTTCTATCGGGATAGTTTTAATCAATTTTCCATCAAAAGAAAAAATATTACCGCCATAAAAAAAATTCTTTCCTAATTTTACAATACCTAAATTGTTAGTAAAATAATCACCTCTTTGAGTTGTTATCTCCGTATTGTCTTGAAGATTTCTAATTGTCAGTTCTTCATCGTCGTAAATAAGATAACCATCTCTAAGATAAAAATAAGATTCTGGAAAATCAGCTCCGGTTATTTTAAATTCATATACCACATCGCCCTTTTTATTTATGATAAAAAATGAATTAAATGATTTTCTAATCCATGAATATCCACCGATAAACGGACTAGGCAACTTTGAGCGATGATGACATTTGAATTTTGGCTTTATTGCAATCTTTCCCTGATTATCCATGAATCCCCATTCTTCTTTTGCATTTTGAACAGCAATAAGCCCCTCACTGAAACCATACGTTTCAGGAACGTTATCTACATCTACATAAACTTCAAACAGTTCTTTAAAGTCTTTATTTACTGCTATGGTTTTATCATCTGCATACACAATTGCAATATCTTCTGAAAATGGGTAAGCTCTATAATATCTTGGTGAAACAACTTTTCCTTTTTTATTTACAAAATATTTTTCCGCATACCATGTTGTTATTAAACCAACTTCTGAAGAGAAAGGTGTCAATATTGTTATCGGACCTCTCATGCCTGTAGTATCTATATCTATTTTTTTTCCGTCCGGCGTTATATAAAACTTATTTTCCTTAAAATCTTCTGCTATTGCCACGCCATTAATAAATGGCATGACTGTTTTATATTGAGCTTTTATGATAATTTTTCCGTTACGATCAATATAGCCATACGTATCTTTTTTCCATTCATCTTGATACGGAAATAAATCTTGGCTGTAGAGTGTTAAGACTACAGTGATACAAAAATAAAAAATACCGATAATTTTTTTCATACAGAACTCCTATTCTTTTCAAAATATATGAACAGTTGGCGAATTTTTTATTACCAACTGTTCAATTTCTCTCTATAACGCGGGATGGTGTTTCTTATACGGGCTCTTGCTACAGCTGCCGCTTGTCAAACTTGATAATGAAGAATATTTCGATCCACAAAACTTACAGGTATACTGACTTTTCTCAGCCCCTTCATACAGCTCGTGGTATTTTCCTTCCGGATTACGAGAACAATGACCGGAAGTTAAACTTGAAACACTTGAATAGTTTGTACCACACCATTTACAATAAAATTTCTGTGCCATAATAATCTCCTTTTGGCATTTATTTTTCGAATTGAATACGTGTAACCTATTTGTTGTTCCTGTACACACAGCATGTGCTGAATTTACATGAGCTGTCATTTTGTTAACATCGCCCCAATTCAATGAAATCTCTTCCATAATACCCCCCCCCCCTTCAAAAAGTCAAGCATACAAAATATTTTCTTGAGCTTTCCCTTCAGTAATTGTCCCAACGACTATACTCGACCTGTTCAATAACTGCGTTTTCGAACAGGTCGCCGAGTTCTAAATCGCACAAATAGCACGATTTAGAACATCGCATTTCAAGGTAACCTGTTCAGAAACGGAAGTTTCCGAACAGGTTTACTCATAGCATAGTAAGTCTATCAGGCGGTGATAGAGGTGAAAATCTTTTTAACAACTGATAGTATTCGATATTGCCGCATGGCGGGATTTCAGTCATAGCTTGTTTTCCTTGATTTTATTCGTGCGGAGGGGTGAGTACCTCGCTGCTCAATCGATTTACGATAATGTGTTCATCTTGTATAGAACTGTCAGAATGCTTTAGTAGTTTTTTTACTGCATTGCTTGCAACGATAAACTGTGCGTTGCTTTGAATATTACAAAAGGCATTATTTCCGATTTCGGTAACGCTCTCGGGAATTCTGATAACTGCTAAGCGGCTGCACGCACCAAAAGCTTCCTCACCGATTTGAGTAACGCTGTCCGGTATGGTAATGCTTGTTAAACCCGTACAGCCGCTTAATGCTTTTCTCCCGATTTCGGTAATAGTGTCCGGTAATATAAGACTTCCGGTGAGGTCGTCTCTATTTGTTACACCGATGAGTATGCCATCCGTTATTCTCAACAATTGTACATTGGCTTTTTCTTCAGCAGTAAGCCGTAATGCAGATATTTGTTCCATATTGTCCTCCGGTTATGTTTCCTAAATTACCTATCAGTTATGCATTGATACTAAATCCGATCATTTTTTGTACGCCGTTTTTTTCTTGCTGCATCTGTGCTAATTCAGTAATAATATATTCAGAAGTTATTTTTTCTTGCGGCATAAACCGTGCTTTTCCATAGAGTGCATTAAAATCCCCCGGAGTAACGGATTGCCATTGGTTGAGCTTTTCTATTTGATCAGCATTAAATGACACATTACGAAAATATTTCATCAACAAAGTTTTTATTCCGTTTGCAGAGAGGGCTTGAAACTCAACCATAATATGAAAGCGGCGCTGCAATGCAGGATCCATGATGCTGCGCATATTGGTAGTGCAAATCAATAAACCGTTAAAAGCTTCTATCTGCATTAAAAATTCATTGACCATTGTCCGCTCCCAAGTATTTTCTGCATTGAAACGGTTAGTAAAAAATGAATCAGCCTCATCAAATAGCAGTATCGCATCTTGTCTTTCCGCTTCTTCAAAAGCCTCTTTAATATTCTGTTCACTTTCGCCGACATATTTTCCTAATATATCAGAGGCTTTTTTTAAAATAAGCTCTTTAGCCAAAGAGTTTGCAATATATCGTGCAAATTCTGTTTTTCCGGTACCGCTTAATCCGTAAAACAGCATACGGATTCCGGCGGGAACTTCTGTTTGTGCAGAATCAGCATACGCTGTTGCATTTTTTATCATCGTGAGAATATCATCCGGTTCGATAGAGGTATTGAGCGCTCCAATATCGTATGTCATCTGTATTTTTCTACCGGCATGGGAACTACCGTATACAAGTCCGGAATTTGCTTCAAGCGTATTTTTTACATCAATAACGATTCTCTCTTCAGTTTGAGTGCTGCAATGAACACTATTCACCGCTTTTATCATATTATCAATTGAGGCTCCTGTTATACGGTAGTTGTCGCAGAGATCAACAAGTGTATGTAAGATTTTACCGCTTATGTTACTGTTTTGTAATTTCGACTGTGCAATTTTTTTCAAAAGTGATTTCGGCATTTCATTAAACTTAATTGAATACGTAAAACGCCGCAACGTAGATATGTCAAGAAGATCAGTATAATTAACAATCCACACAACTTTATTGATATTATTATCAAGCATCTTATTTACAATTCCTTTTTGAGTAATGCTTGTGAACATCCTAAAATGCGGCTCAATTGTTTTTAAGATATTTTCAGCTTCGTCAATAACAAGCAGTGTATCTTGTTTAGGAATAGAAAGAATGCAATGTAAGCGTTGTAATGCTCTATCTGTATCCAGCTCATTTTTAAATATAAACAGTCGCAATCCGCTTTCTTTTGCAAGTGTTTTTGCAAATTCCGTTTTACCGGATCCGGGACTTCCATAGAGTAAAATATTTGACGGAAAGTTACTTTTTAGAAATTGTACTGCTAAGTTTGAGTACCCTTTTTTTATAGAGTAGCTATTGAGATTAAAGGCAGCGTTTGTTTTTTCTTCCTTTAATGTTCCGGAAAAAAACGCATCAAAATTTTTATTGTAAATACAATAAATACTTTCGTCTTCGATATACCCGCTATCTTGCATTAACCCGAATGAAATAAGCTTTTTATCATTCTCAAATAAGCTTCTTATTGCTTGTAAAGACGTATTAATACATTTTGCATATATCGTTATTTGATTTTCTGTGGCTTGGTATAATACATCCCCATAAAAATTATAGAGTTCATAGATTGTTCGTATTCTATATGCTGCCGTAAGCAATACAGCTTCTTGGTGTGAAAGATGTAATGTATCAAATAGAAATTCAACAGGAGTTATATCATTAAGTATCTTGGTTATCCGTGCCGAAACATTTATTTTCTGAGGAATGATATACGTATCATTGTTATTTATCTTGGCGGAAAAGAAAATAAGTGCGACAATTTTAGCAAGGTTTTCTCTCTGCATAAAAACACAACGGCAAAGATTTATCGTAAAAATGGAATCGGTCGTAAAATTGTCGATGGCAGCAGCGATTTTCGTATCTTCTTTAAAATTTACATCCAATTTACTCCCATATTCAAACGGATGATTGTAATTCTTTCCCGGCGTAAATACCGTTAGCTGTTTTTCCTTTATTCCTTTTTGAATAAATGCTTGCACAATTGTTTCAGCTTGTGTTTCTTTTTTTAGACGCACAATAAGTGCCTGTAATAACATCAGTAATGATTTATAATTATCCAGATGTTTACTATCCGAACATAGATTATAAAGATACCCGGCTACAGCCATACATTCCTGCTTACTTTCATCATCGATAAATCTTATTATATCCGTCTGCATAGTTCCCCCGCTTTCCCTTCAGTAATTGTCCCGACGACTATACTAATAACATAGTCAGTCTATCAGACAGTGATAGAGGGATAAAATCTTTTTAACAACTGATAGTATTCGAATAGTGTTCATCTTCTTCATAAACGATATGATTGACGGGAAGCTCAAATTTTTTCTCAATAATTTTGGCATGTTTTATTAAAAACCAATCGCCATGATATACATAATATTTACCAAGTAATATATTATATGAGACCCTGCCTCTTGGTAATTTCCAATACTCATCTCTGTATCTTTTCGGTAAATAATGCAAATAACCATTTTGTTTTAATTTCTCCCATACATTACTATGGTCTTCTTGAGATAGGAGCCAATCACCATATTTTTGTGCAAATGCAATGTCTGTTTTATCGACATAAAATAAATCAGATAAATCGGGAAGAAGCCAAAATATACCAACCATACTTAATACCAATAACAGGGCATCTTAGTTGCCTGCTGATTCTCTCCTCTGTTCTACATTATTTTTTTCGATAGCGTCTTTCAAGAAGTCCGTGAATGTTTTTTTATCATATTGTTTTTGAAACCAATTCGTATTTTTTTCCGCTCTTTCGAACCGTTTGACCCCAAAAACAGGTTCTATATAATGAGGGCCGCAATTATTAAGCCACTGTTTGCCACACCAAATAACTTTTTCCATCGATGTTTCTCCTTAAAAATTAAAATCGAACATATACTAGATTTTCAGTGATTGTCCCAATTAACTAATAGCATAGTTAGTCTATCAGGCGGTGATAGGAGAGTAAAAATTTTTAAGCCGGTGTTGTATCTGGATTTTAATGCGAAAAATTGTGAAACAAGAGGTTCTAAATGTAGCCGGTGTTGTCAACGGCATAGTTTTTGAACAGAGAAAGAGTTGACAAACCTACATAAAAGAAATACAATTCAGGTATACAAAGAGGTTCTTTTAATGACAGTTGTTCAGAGACAATTTGAGTGGGATAGTGAAAAGAATGAAATAAACGTCAAAAAGCACGGTTTTTCTTTTGAAGAAGTCCTTGACGTGTTTAATGACCATTTTGCAATAGAATCTATCGACAGAGAAAATTCGAGCCTTGAAGAAACTCGCTATAAACTTATTGGAAGAATAAAAGCACAGATTATTTTATTTGTTGTATATACCCAAAAAGATGGGCATCAAAGAATTATAAGCGCCCGTCATGCTACCTCAACTGAAAGGAAATTTTATTATGATGAACTTAGAAAAAATTATTTCGGAATGTGAAAAAAATTCTATACCTGATAATAAAATTGATTTTTCTGACATTCCGGAAATTACGGATTTTACCGGTTTTAAACCGCGATACCCTGAATATTTTAAACCGAAAAGAGAGCAAGTTTCAATTAGGCTCAGCAAATATCTTGTTGACCATTTCAGATCAATGGGTAAGGGCTGGCAGACAAAAGTAAATGATTTTCTCATGGATGCAGTGAATAAAGGGTTGATATAAACTTTTGCCGCCGGCTATGACCGGTAGCCTGTGCTTCTCATTAAACCTGTTCGAAAACGCAATTATCGAACAGGTCTATTTTTTACCGGTAAACCTTTCGTACAGCTTAAATAATTCGGCGACACACTCGCTTTCGCTCATTTTTGCAGGAAAACCGTAGGCTTGCATGACGGCACGGTCGTTTGCACGGTGTGCTTCAAGCAGGTCGGAAAAAAGATACATTGTTTCACCGTAGAGGTCTGCAAGAGTGCTTTCAGGATATTTTGACCGTGCATCTAATATTGCCTGTGCCGTTTGCTCTATTTTTTGTCTTTGCACATCCGTAGGATTACACCACGGAAAGTTATTGTATACGATGTCTTTTGAATAGCGGTAATCATTTTTTAAACGCCCGCAAACGGCGCGCATCCACGCCATGTGGACGTTTGAAGTAAGAATGCCGAAATGGTAGAGGGTAGCATCGGGGATTGTTTGAATCTGATTTGTTGGAATTACATCTCCATGTAAATACGTCATAGGAATATAGCGACGGTTTTCCGAAGAAACCATGGGCATTGCAATGTAGTTTTCAGGATTATTCGTATCTCGAAAAGTTGTTGGCGTATCTGCAAGTTTTTGAGTAGATTTGTCTTTCATTGCAAGTCTATTAGTGCGGCACAATTCAACACGTTTATAAACTTCTTTATTCGCTAGTATTTCAACAGGAGAGACTCCAACTAACCACAAAACATAACGTTTTTCATTGTGCAAGAGTTCCCTGCCGCCCATAAGTTGTTTTATCCACTTACAATCTTTGAATTTCGGATAATCCTCAAGTTCTATTTTTAAAGCATCTCCATCAAGAGGAACATTACCGTTTTTCATCAAGGGAACGTTGCAAAGTGGTTTAGATCGAGTATTTATAAAAATATTAGGAGCATCCAATAAATACCCGTTGATATTTTTTGCTTCAACGCATTGATTTTCATTTAAAAAAATAATTTTTTTCTTTTTGTTTTCAAAATAGCTAAAGCCGATTATGACACAATGGACATGAGCTTTGAGATTTGCTTCACTGTCCCAGCGGAATGTTCTATATGCAAAATCGATGTGTATGCCGAATAAATCAACAAGCGGTTTCCAGATGCTTGCAACTTGTTCCCCCTGTGTGATCGAATTGGTAGAAACAAGTGCGCAACGGATATCCGTTCCTTGAATATATTGTGAAGCCTTATAATACCAGCAAGCAACGTAATCAATGTCTTTATATTCAAAAAACTGAGCTATTTCTTGCTGTTGCTCTTTTTCACGATAACGTCTACCCACAAACGGCGGATTTCCCATGATATAATGCAATGCACCCTTCGGCACGACGCTTTCCCAGTCGAGCCGTAACGCATTGCCTTCAACGATGTTTGTGTATGACTTAAGCGGCAAAAAGTCCAAGTTTCTCCCGAGAATGCGGGCGGTCTCGTTCATCATCTGGCTTTCTGCAATCCAAAGCGCGGTTTTTGCAACGACGGCGGCAAAGTCGTTTATTTCGATTCCGTAAAACTGCTCAATTTTAACGTGTATGGCAAAGTCCTCGCCCAAAAGGTCGAGTGCGGAACCGTGCGTTCCAAGCCTGAGTTTTATACAATTATTTTCCAGCTTACGGAGGCTTAAATAGCTTTCCGTCAAAAAATTACCGCTTCCGCAGGCGGGATCTAAAAAGGTAAGGCTGCCCAGCTTCTTTTGAAATGCAATCAGTTTTTCGTTCCGCACTTTCTCCGATTTTATTTCTTTCAGCGATTCAAACTCTGCATTGAGTTCATCCATAAAAAGCGGGTCGATAACTTTGTGAATATTTTCGATACTGGTGTAGTGCATTCCGCCGGAGCGGCGGGTCTCCGGATTCAACGTCGATTCAAAAATGGCTCCAAAAATCGTCGGACTGATTTCACTCCAGTCGAACTCAGCCGACGCGTGCGTTACCAAAAGGTCTTTTATTGCTTCGGTCAGCGGCGGAATTGTCTGATCTTCTTCCGTGAATAACCCGCCGTTTACATACGGAAAAGCGGCAAGGTTTTCTTCAAGGTATTCGTCCCGTTCTTCCGGTTTTTGATCCAGCACTTGAAACAACGAAAGCAGCGCACGCCGCAGGTCTTTTACATCAAAGCCTTTCAGGTATTCGCCAAAAATTGACTTATGCCCGAATATTCCGGCATCTTCCGCATACAGACAGAATACTATGCGCACACACAGCATGTTTAGGCTTTTTAAGGTCGCAGGACTGGGATTTTTACCATCGTGGTACTGAGCAAGAAGAGCATCGTAAATCTCACCGATAATGTCGCCGGCTTTTTTGGAAACTTCAAGCTCTTTTTTTATACGCTCATTTCCTTGTTCGGTTATAAACGAAAGGCGGTACACTTCCTTTTCAAGATTTGCAAGTAGAATTTCTTCAGGCTCCCCATTCGGCTGCTCCATATCGTACACCAAAAACGATTTAAAATTGCATGTAATGACCCAGCGCGGATGTTTTGAAACGGGAAGTTCCGTAATATAGCGTTTTGCTTGCTGAAAGGGTATGAGATACGTGTTATCGGATTGCTTTATGGGGGCTTTTAGGTCTTTATCAATGCTTTTTTGCTCTATAAGGACTTTTGTCGAAGGAATATAGCCGTCAATAAACGACGTATGGTCTAATTTAACTTGATCTTCAAACTCAATGAAGTTTGTAAAATCCGTAATGCCAAAGACATTACACAAAAGATCAAGCCAGAATTTTTGGCTTTCTCCTTTTTCGTAGCCCTTGCCTTTCCAATTCTCACTGAATTTCTTTGCTGCTTTTTGCTGTTCTGTTTGCGTCATATTGTTTGTACCAGTTGCCTTCGTTTTATCATATTCATATGTTTTTCTAATTATAGCGTTGAAATTGGGCAATTGTTAAGTCTTGCCCAGCGTATGACATTATTTAACCTCGCTTGGTACCCTTTTCCATCTTTCCTTAACCACTCAAGATTATCATTATCAATCTTTGTATGAATTGCTGTTTTGGGAACTTTCAAAGACTGAAAATAATACGGAAAAATAGGCGTATCAAGATTTGCCGGAATATCTGAATAGTCTATCTCGCTTTCGCTCTTTGACTCCAACAGCACTAGTTCTTTTTTTTGCTCATCTGTCAGCGGGGGAAAATCAATAGTTTTATATATATGCTGTTGCATTTTCTTCATACTCCTTTACCTCCTGTTTATTTGCTTTTCGTGCGGAAAAAATACGCTTTAGTTCGCCCCTCTCTGTCTTTTAGCTCATGTTGGTTTGTGCGTTATAGAGAGCGGTATAGACACCGCCTTTTGCCAATAGCTCTGTATGTGTTCCTTGCTCGCAAATGCCTTCATCATCAACCACTACAATACGGTCTGCACTGCGGATTGTTGACAAGCGGTGGGCTATAATCAGCGTTGTACGTCCCTGTGCGAGTTCTTCAAATGATTTTTGAATTTTTATTTCCGTTGCGGTATCAAGCGCCGAAGTTGCTTCATCAAGTATTAAAATCGGAGGATTTTTTAAAAAGGTTCGAGCAATCGCAACCCGTTGTTTTTGCCCGCCGGAAAGCCGTACCCCCCGCTCTCCGACAAGCGTGTTATACCCGTCCGGCATCTGCATAATATCTTCATGGATTTCAGCCCGTTTTGCTGCATGTATTATATCCTGTTCAGAAGCGGCACTGTTTCCATAAGCAATATTTTCCTTAATAGTACCGGCAAATAGGAAAACTTCCTGTTGCACAATACCGATTTGCCGCCGTAAACTGTGCACGGTAATATCCTGTATATTCCGCCCATCGAGGGTAATTGTTCCTGCGGACGGTTCATAAAAACGAGGCAGTAAATTACATAAACTGGTTTTTCCTCCGCCGGAGGGTCCTACAAAGGCAATGGTTTGCCCAGCCTGTATATCTAGGTTGATATTTTTTAATACCGTAACCCCATCTTGATACGAAAACGAAACATCATTATAGCAGATGTTTCCATGCGCTGCAGTAATTTCTACCGCATTATCATGTTCGATAATACTATCATCTGTTTCTATGAGTTCTTTAAAGCGTTTAAAACCCGCCATACCATTGGCGTATAGTTCAATAAAAGCAGTAAGCCGGCGGATAGGCTGTAAAAATGCACCGGCAAAAAGCGTTGCGGTAATAAGGTCGGTAAGCGTCATCGTCTGCTGCATAATAAAAAAACCACCCGCGGCAATAATCACCAAATGTAACATTGAAATAAAAAATTCTAAACGGCTAAAGAAAAATGCCATATTCCAATAAAAACGTTTTTTTGCCGTATAAAATGCCTGATTGTTTTTTTCAAACCGATCTTGTTCGTAGCGTTCATTGGTAAATATTTGTGTTACACGTATTCCGGAGAGAGCTGATTCAATAGCGGTATTTATGGCAGCAGTTTCTTCTTTTATACGGCGGGACGCTTTCATAATATGTACACGGCAGCGGACAGTATGACAAAATGCAATGGGTATAAAGAGCGTCAGGAGCAGTGCAAGCTCCCATCTGATAGAAGCCATAAGAGCCAGCGATCCGGTCAACGTTAATACTGAAATAAAGATGTCTTCCGGTCCGTGATGCGATAACTCGGTAATTTCAAACAAATCTGTGGTGATGCGGGACATCAGCTGCCCGGTTCTATTGGTATCAAAAAAATGAAAAGACTGTTTTTCTATATGACGAAAAAGATCCCGCCGCATATCCGCTTCAACTTTAACACCGAAAAGATGCCCGAAATACGTTACAAAATACTGAGCAGCACTGCGGATAAGATATAATCCTATCATTATTACAATAAATGTATAAAAGGCAGCATAGTCAGCCTTGGGTAAAAAATGTTGTATGCTGTATCTACTTGCCATAGGGAAGATAATATCTACCGCTGCAATAAAAGCTGCACAGCACAGATCGGCAGTAAAGAGTTTCCAATGAGGTTTAAAATATGAAAAGAATAAACGCATACGGCGTATTTTAACAAGTGTTTGAAAAAATGTATAGAAAGTGCATTGCCGTGTAGGTTTCTTTTCCGATTTTATACGAATACTTTGCCGAGCGAGGTAGTAAGCGTACAGTCCTTCGCCGCTTTTCATCTATTCCCAGTTTTTTTATTGCGCTGCCTTATTACACCGGTAAAACCATCCGCCTCTGCAAAATTCGTTACGATTTTTAGGTTTTTATTTGTCTCATGATCGCTCAAGACAATACTTTTTACCGTACCAATCGGAGTGATAATTTCAGTATCCTCGCGCAGCTTAACGTTATTATATATCCCGCTACTATCTATGCCGTTTGAGGCATTCAAACGGCATAGAATCATCATTTAGAGTCCAAGCGACTGAGAAGATGTCGTTGAACTATTCATCTTTTGCATCGCTGCAGTAAATCTCACTGTCAGCGCAAGCATTTTTTCAGTATCTTTCTGTGTCCAATGCTTTGACTTTTGTAACTTTGCCAGTTTCGTATCAAGTTCGGCTCCTTTGTTTGTCATGTTCACAATGGCCATTACATCATTTGACTTAGCTGCTTTCTCACAGCTCACGACAAACTCCTCATATGTTTTCAAAAAACTGTCAACATCCTTCCGTCCATCCGCGAACAATACGGTTGGAACAAGAAATCCTGCAATAAAAAGAACAGCAATCACTCTTTTCATCATAACCCTCATACTAACTCCTCCATACTTCATCTTGATAGCACTGCAAACTGCAGCCGCGTGAATCGTTCCTTAAAATGCAACAGTTGAGAGAATGTCAATTCTCGAAGACTGTTGCATTGGTGCG
>NZ_JBQNBW010000037.1:0-29401 GCF_052169735.1 Treponema sp. | reverse complement strand
TCGCTCCACTTTGTATATCAAAATTCTTGTATGCCTCCGTTATCGTTTTTATACACAGTTCCTTTTTCATGTTCGTGTCCATTACAAGAGAAATGATCTCTCCATTATAGCAGTCAAAAAGAGGTGATACGTACAGCTTTCCATAGTTCACGTTAAGCTGTTCACACGCTTTCTTCACTCCGATCTCGTCCGACAGCTTCAATGCCTCGATTTTAAAGTTCTCATCGTACCGCTTCATTGCCTTTCCAGATGCCGCTGGTTCCAAGGAGTAACGATGTTTTTTGCTTCCCAAAAACTCGTGTCCAAGAATTGACAAGGATGTCAATTCTTGGACAGCGTTAGGGATTGCAGCGGTAGCCTTTTTGCCGTTGAAACATCGCAAGCGCAGTTTATGGAGCGTATGCGGAATAACACTGCCGGGACTGTTGCAGACACGGCAAAAAGCTTCAAGCGGAAAGCCCGACCTGCCTCTTGAGGCAGGGAGCGCCCAGGGAATGCCCATAGTAAAAATCAACTGTAAAGACTCCGTTTAATAGCGAGGTTTCATGCTATGGATCGTTGAGCAGTTCTGAATGCTGTGATATACTGCCCGCTATGAATACCCAGACAACGGCAGCAGCGCTTCTGTCTTCTTTAGAAAAGGTCATAAAGGGAAAGAAAGAGGTGCTTCGGTTTTTTATTAGTGCGTATCTGACGGGGGGGCATGTTCTTTTGGAGGATGTGCCGGGGGTTGGAAAAACGACGTTGGTAAAAACTTTTGCCGCACTTATCGAGAAAGACGGAAAGCCTGCACAATTTAAGCGGATTCAATGTACGCCTGATCTCTTGCCCTACGATATAACCGGGGTGGAGGTGTTTAATGCGGAGACTCATTCTTTTGCATTTATGGAAGGGCCGGTGTTTGCGGATATTCTGCTGGCTGATGAACTCAATAGGACACCGCCTAAGGTGCAGTCTGCTTTGTTGGAAGCGATGGCGGAACGGCAGGTTACGGCAGGTACGGTAACTCGCCCGCTGAGTCCTTTTTTCTTTACGGCAGCGACGCAGAATCCGGTGGAAAGTTTAGGAACGTATCCGCTGCCGGCTGCGCAGCTTGACCGGTTTAGTATGTGTCTTTCACTCGGTTATCCTGATGAAGAGGCTGAATACGAGCTGCTGCATGAACAAACGAAGCCTCAGGCTGCGGAAACGGTTGTGCCGGTGGTGTCGATGCAGGATATTGCTGCTTCCCGTGAAGAGCAGCGGCTGGTATTTGTGCATCCGGCGCTTGAGCGGGTGATTGCCGGGATTGGAAAGCTGACACGGACGCATCCTGCGTTTAAGCTTGGCTCTTCTCCTCGTGCCGGTATTCATTTGCTGCAGCTTGCCCGTACTTTTGCGCTGATCTGCGGACGGAATTGGGTAGAAGATGATGATATCCGGGTATTGGCTCCTCTTGTGCTTGCTCACCGTTGTGTGATCAAAACCGGTATGGCATCCGGCACAGCTTCCGGTACTGTGCCGGGCAGCATCGGTACGGCGGCAGGGCTGATCAGTGAGATTACGGAAACAGTGATCCGTACCGTCGATAAACATACGGATTGGACACAAGCCGATTGAGCAATGATGCAGATGCAAATGCGGATACGGATAACAGTGCACGGAGCCTTGTATGCCCTGACGGGTTTTTTGCTGTTGGCGGCGGGGCTGCTGCGTGGAGAGCTTTTGAGTACCGCATTCGGCGGATTACTGACCTTATACACGGGCTTTGCTGCCCTTGCTGTAGGGGCTACCGCCTTTTACTGGCGGCATGAAGAACCTGCTGTCAGTTTGACTGAAAGCAGCGCTGCGGGGAATGATGCGGCTGCGGGCTGCGGAGTCATTGCTGTGAGTCCTGCTGCTGCGGTCTTTCCGCGCTGTGCAGTGGGAGCGGCTGCCTTTTATACGCTTACCTTTTCACGTACACCTGATCCTGCGGCAGAAATAGCGGTACGGATGGATATTCCGCTGTATGCAGCACGGACGGTATACTATGCAGAGTCTGTCCCCCGCGGTAGGTATTTTTACCGGCAGCAGTATCTTGTATTGAAAGATTTGTGCGATTTTTTTGCTGTTCAGCTGATGCAGCCTCGCAGTGTGTCCCGCGTCTATACGGTAGCGCCGCGGCTGCAGCCGTTTGAAGCCGGCTCTCCGCCGGAGCTGAGCGTGCATACCGTGCAGGATGTGCCGCAGCTGGAGCGTACAGCCGAATTGTATGAATCACGCCCGTATTTTCCCGGTGATGATCCGAGGAAAATTCACTGGAAACTCTATGCCCATACCGGCGGGCTTTCCATTAAGCTCGGCGCTTTTGAACCTCCTCCGGTAAAGCACGTGAGTATTTATATCGAAGCGCCGCGTGTGCTGCGGAAACAAGACCGGAAGCTCGTAGAAGATGTGTTCGATGCGTTTGTCGGACGGCTTGCTTCCTTTATATTACAGCTGCTCAACACCGGTATAGAATGTTCTCTTCTATTATATGATTATCTCTATGATCATGACTTTCTCGATGATAATGAAATCTCCGGCGGAGAAGCTCCGGTGCATAACACCTGGAAAAACACCGGCGGTATGCCGCTGCAACGCTTTGATATACTGCCCGATGATAAGGATGCGCTGCCCCGTGTACTGAACCTCTGTGCCATACCGGCTGTGCAGTCTGTACGGTCTACATGCCGGATAGGGGCTGTATGGTCTCGCCGTATAGGGACTACACGAAATGCTTGGAAAACGCGGGAAGCCGGGATGGTCGTCGACTCCGATGCAGCGGCGGTATTCCGTGCGGTACCGGAGGAGAGCGGCTTGCTCTATTGTTATCTCCCGCTGCCGGATTCTTATGCGTATTCCCGGAATGGGATAAGCGGGGCTGAACTCAAGGCTGCTGAGCTCAAGGCAGCCGCAAGCCGCCGTGCCGGGGTGGAAACGGTGTTTTATCTTGCGGATATACCGGCATTGCATGAAGCGCCGCGTGTTTCCGGCGGGGGCGATACAGGCAGCGGGGGGTTCCGCGGTCGCTTCCGTCAAGCGGTACACCGGCTGTTGTACTGCTCTGCCGCCTCCCTCCGGCGGGAAGCGTTTTACCGCCGCTATCAAGACGCAGCTGAGCGGGAACTGCGGTTTTTTGCCGCAAGGAATGACCATGCCCTGCTGTTCTAAACCGGCGGCGCTGCTCCGCAGTGCTGCCCTTGCGTTGTTGCTTGCCGTTCCATACCGTTTTCTCCCGGATGTGCTGCCTGCTGCGGTGCTGCCGCTGTGGGGGCTGTGGTGTACGGCAGCGGTGCATTTCTTTTACAAAAAAGGTATACGTGCGGCAGCGGCGCTGCTGCTGGGCTTTCTTTTGCTTGGGCTGATCCCCGCAGCGGCACTGGGGGTACTCGCCCTCGTGCCGCATCTGCTGGCTGATACCCTCTTTCTGCGCATTAAAGCGGTGTTTGAGCTGCTCATGCTGACCGGTGTTCTTGCGGTTTGCTCTGCGGTGCTCTTTTTGTATATGGAGCGGTGGCGGCGTTTTGAACCCCTTGCGGCAATACTGCTTTGCGCGCTGCTCTTTTTTTCTCAGCAGCATTACCGTCTGACAGCCTTTTCTCATCCGCTGTGGGCTGTGGGCTTTGCCGGTGCGTTTATGCTGCTGCAGATAGCGCTGCTTGCGATACCGGTTGTACAGCGCCGCCGGTTTAGCGTATTTTTAGCAGTGTTTCTGTGTATCTCAACTGCTCTGTTGATTTTTTTTACACAGCGTTTTACAAAGGCATCGGTGAGCAATAACGGCGGTCTTTTGGAACAGAAACTCTTTGAGTTTGATTTTTCTCCGTTTTTAAAGCTGCAGGATGAGGTGAAAATGAACACCAATCTGGTGATGGTGATGCATATTGATCAGGAGTATGATTCTCACCTGTTCCGCCGGATGTACCTTTCAGGCTGGAGTCCTCAGCAAGGCTTTTATGAAAAGGCTGCCCCCGGTGAGGATGAACAGCCGCTGCAAGTGCCGAAACAGCCTGCAGCCCTGCCGCATCGGCGCTTTCAATGCCGCGAGACTGTTACTCAGGAGATTTTTGCCGTTACGTTGGATCCGGCATCCTTGGTTGCCCTTGACTATCCGCTTTCCGTAACCCCGTATACGGTGTGGGACACGGTGAGCTTTAAGGGGGCGTATCAAGCTGAAAGTGAAGTCCTTCATGGGGTTCCTCTTGACCTTATTACGGCGGAGCCTCCGTCCGGCAATGCGGAGGAAGGGCTTTCAGAGGAGGCGCTGCGCTTTTATACTGCGGTTGATCCGGGCACACAGGCGCTGCTCAAGCCCATTGCCGAGGAACTTACTACGGATTTTCCGCTCTATTATGATAAGATATACCGGCTGCTGGACTATTTCCGGGAAGGAGAGTACCGGTATTCGCTCCACCCCGGACTTGCTCCCGATGGGGATCAGCTGCGGTATTTTGTAACCGAAGGAAAAAAAGGCTATTGCTCGTATTTTGCCTTTGCCTACTGCCTTATGCTCCGCAGCATCGGTATTCCTGCACGGATTGCAGCCGGCTTTTTTTTGCAGCCTGAATCCGGCATCCTCAATTACTATCCGGTACGGGCGAATATGGCGCACGCATGGGTGGAGGTATTTTTTCCCTATCTCGGTTGGGTCGATATTGATCCAACAACGGAGCAGCTTGCTGATGATGAAAGCCTTGATTATGCATTCCACGCGGGAGGGGATCAGTTTACACAGCTGCTGGATGAAATTCTGCTTAACCGCTCATCACTCCGTGTCCGGCATGAAGACGCAGACCGGGGACAAGAAGCCGGTACAGTGATGCGGCAGGTACTCACCTTTGTTAGGGCGTACCGGTATGTGCTAACCGGTGGTATTGTGCTGGCGCTGCTGCTCTTATTGAGTTTCCTCCGGCTCTCTCTGTATGTTATTATCAAGTTTTCCCGGAATAACCGGAAAATTCTGCTCACCCTTCGGAAGCTGCATAAGAATCCAAGCAGGCGCTTCTATGCCTTGACGCAAAAAGCCAAGTTTGCTCCTGTGTGTACCGATGCAGATAGAACGGAGGCGCTTATGCTGTACCGTGCGGAGCGCCGGCAACGTAAGGAGTTCCTGAACCCTGAGGAGCGCGAGCAATGGAAGGGGAAGAAAAAGCTGCGGTGGGCGACTGGGAAAACACAGGCGCACAAAATCGGTACAATGCAGGAGGGTACTGCACCGTGTGCGGAGCAGACTGAAATAAACGGCAGCGGGGACGGTCAATCCGGTAGAAAAAAGCGGGGTGTCCTGCGCATTATGCGCATTCTGCGGGCAAAGTTCTTGTTGCTGCTCTTTTCGCTTGCCGCGCCTGCACAGCTTTTGTGTGTGCCGGGGGCAGAAGAACTTCTGCGCACTATTGATAAGGCAATGCAGGCAGAAAACTGGGATGGAGCCGCCGCCCTACTGGAAGAAGGTATTGTACAGTACCCTGCGAATGAGCTTTTTCAGCTCAAGCGCGGAGACCTGTATTTTAACAATGGACTCTATGAGCCTGCCTACCGCAGTTTTACGGAAGGCTTGCGGATTAACCGCTATAATATCAAGCTGTTGTATGGGGCTGCGAATGCGGCGGCGGCGCTGAATAAAGAGGAAGAGGCACGGCAGTTTTTGCATGAATATCTTTCGTATAATCCAACTGATATTTTTGCGTGGTCGTCATACGGCTGGCTTTGTTTTAAAACACACCGGACTGCGGAAGGCATTAAAGCGATGCTTGATGCCCGTGCGAGTTACGGGGATGACGGCTGTATTGCCAATGCGCTCGGTAATCTGTACGGGGAGCTTTTTGATTATACAAACGCAGCGTATTATTACACTAAGGGAATTGAGCTTGCTCTGCAGCATAATGCGGTGTATTCGGCATCAGTGTATTCCTACAACAAGGCGATTTTAGAGGCAGCTTTTTATCATTTTGCACAAGCGGAAGAAGATGCCCGTAATGCCTCTGATTTTTTTGAGCGGGCTTCGGGGTATTTAATTCTGGGAGAATTGGAAGAGCGGAAAAATAATTTTGACTCTGCAGTACGGTATTATGCGCAGTCAGCAGAGCATAACCGTACCCCGCTGCCGCTGATCAATCTTGCGAAAATACATTTGCGGATGGGGCAGTGGGAACGGGCTGAACAGTATATCATACAAATTGACCGCGTTACCGATCACTCGTGGATTGCAAATTTCGGTATGAGTACCGCGCAGTTTTATAGCGAACGGTATAATCTGTATCAGATGCTCTATAAAAAAAAGTATGCGGCGGAGAAGATGCGGATTCCGGTGGGAGTGAAGGACTTTTGTATCCGGCACAAAAACCTGATACACTATTGGGCGCAAGCGCAGTATTACCGGGCTGCCTATAGCATTTCTCATTTGACATTGGCGCAAGAATATGTGCAGCCCTTTGCTGACAGTACGGCGCATGAGCTGTACAAAAACAGCTTTTATTATAAAGCCTTTGAGTCTATTCCATTTAAAGCCTTGCGCTATTTGCGCCGAGCTGAAGCGCTTGAAACGTCAGTTATTCCGAAAGCGCAAGCCTCGTATCTTGCGGAACGGGGAATACTGCTCCGTGATGCCCGGCTGCTGCGGGAGGCATTGGAGCTACTTGACCCTACATGGGAGCGGGAGCTGCGGGATCAAGCTGCGGCTGTGCTGATTAGCTGTACCCGCAGTAGCGGGCAGCGGGAGGAGCTGTATCGGGATTTGCTGCAAAGTAACCCAGCCTGTTTTCCCGAATATTGGATACGGCTGCCGGTTAGGCTGGTGTGTACCGGTTCCGATGAGGGGGGACGGCGGCAAACACAGAAGCGGCTTTCCGCTGCGTTACAAAAGTCGCTGTTTACGGTTCGTGCAGCCGCTCCGTTTACCCTGTATGCGGACTGCACTGCGCAAGGACTCAGCCTCAGCCTGACAGGGGACGACGGTACCGTGTATATCCGCTCCGGCTATCCTGAATCGGTGAAAGATAGAGCCGCCGCTGCACGATGCGTCAATCAGCTGGCAGTCCGGCTGTTTAGGAGATAAGGGCGGAAGGTGAAAGACGGGGCCTCCCTACTATAATCTTCTCTTTTTCTATGCTATACTCTTGTCTCTATGGACTATTACGCAGTGCAGGTGCGAACCGGTAGGGAACCGGAACTTTTAAAAAAGATACGGAAGCTGGGCGAAGAGGCTCAGCATGAAATACAAGCTTATTTTCCACGCCGCGTACTCTATATCAAAAAGAAAGGTATACGTCAAAAGGTGGATGCCCCGGTCTTTCCCGGGTATATTTTTTTGGAAGTGGAGGCTTTGTCGGTTCCGCTTTCCTGGCAGCTCCGGAAAACGCCGGATTTTTATCGTTTTTTACCGAATAATCAAAATCCGCGTCCGCTTGTCGATAATGACCTTTCTTTGCTGCGCCATTTTCTGTCTTTTGGCGAGGTCTCTACCCCTTCTAAGGTGTATTTTGATGAAAATACCCGCATTTGTGTGGTAGAAGGAGCCTTAAAGGGGCTTGAAGGGAAGATTATCAAGGTTGATCGGCGGAAACAGCGTGCCAAGGTTCTGCTGGATATGTATACCGATACCTTTCCTATCGATTTGGCTTTTGATGTGATAGAACCGGCAGCATCCGGTTCAAAATGAAGGAATCTTTAAAAATCTAACCGAGTTTTTAGAGATGCCCTAGTGATGCTTATGTGTGAAAGGGAGGGAGTTCATGTCTCAAAGTAATAAAGTACAGCCGACGATTTATATTATCGGGGCTGGACTGGCGGGTACGATGATTGCCCATGAAATACGGAAAAAAGGGATATTCGGCTGTGTTGCAGCCTTTTTGGATGATGATCCGCAGAAAATCGGCAGTAAAATTGATGGAATCCCGATTCTCGGTCCCATTCAGGATGTTGCACGGCTTATCAGGGTAGAGGCGCGGGATGAATTGCTGATAGCAATACCCAGTATTAAAGCAGAGCGGCTTCGCGAAATATATGCGATTGTCAAAGATGCCGGCTTTACTACTATTAAACTGCTGCCGGGTATCTCTCAAATTGTGGACGGTAATGCGCACCTTGTGCAGGCACGGGAGATCAATCCGCAGGATCTTTTGGGGCGTACCCCTATTAAAATCAGTTTGAAAAGCAGCCTTGCGTATTTGCGCGGCAAACGGGTACTGATTACCGGAGCGGGAGGGTCGATCGGCAGTGAACTCGCCCGGCAGCTTTTATCCGGCGGGGCGGAGCGGCTCTACCTTTTTGGGCATGGTGAAAACTCAATCTATCAAATTGATAAGGAGCTGCGCTTACTGCAGGAAGAGGGAGTCGGGGATAAGGCTACAATCGTACCCATTGTCGGGGAGCTAAAAGACCGCAGCTATATGCGCTATATCCTCAGTAAGCTCCGCTGTGATGCGGTGTTCCATACCGCTGCCTATAAGCACGTGCCGCTGATGGAGGCAAATCCCGTTGCCGTTATCGAAAACAATGTATTCGGGACAAAAAACCTGCTCGACGCTTGTATGGAAAACGGGGTAAAGCGTTTTGTGCTTATTTCCACGGATAAGGCGGTTAATCCCGTGTCTATTTACGGGGTTTCCAAGATGCTCAACGAGAAGATGGTACTCAATGCCGCCGCACGTATGCAGGAAACATCCGGTACGGACGGCTATGCCTATATGTTTGTCCGGTTCGGCAATGTACTCGGCTCACGCGGCTCCATTTTTCCGCTCTTTGTTGAACAGGTGAAAAAGGGCGGCCCGGTAACGGTTACGTCCCCCGATATGATCCGCTTTTTTATGACCATCCCGGAGGCGTGCTCTCTCGTGCTGCAGACGGGCGGGGTAGGGGTCAATGGACAATCCTACCTTCTCGATATGGGAGAGCCGGTGAATATTTTAGAAACCGCCCGTCAGCTGATACGGTATATGGGCTATGAACCGGATAAGGATATCCCGATAGAGATTATCGGGGTGCGCCCCGGAGAACGGTTGGAAGAGCCGCTCCTGAGTGAAACCGAGTATACGGAGCCTACCAACTACCCAAAAATCCTCAGACTGCAGAGCCGGGAACAATTCGCGGCTCCGGAGCTTGAAAAGCTGCTCACCCAGCTCTACCCTGTGTGCTGTTTTACCGGTGAAGGGCAGCATTACCGCGATAAAGAATATCTGATTGAGCTGCTCTGCAATGCCTGTACCTCGCTGCGGGAAGCGCTTCATTTTGAAAAAGGAGAAGTAGAAATAGTATGAATACAACGAATACAGCGGAACAAAAACCACTGCGGGAAGTGCCGTTTTTTAAGCCGTCTTTTGATCGCGCGGAAGAGGAAGCCGCTATCCGCGTATTGCATTCCGGCTGGCTGACCACCGGAAAGGAGACCCTTGCGTTTGAACAGGAGTTTGCCGCTATGGTACATAGCCCGTATGCGCTTTCCGTCAATTCAGCTTCGAACGGGCTGATGCTTGCAATGGAAGCATTCGGGGTAGGGCAGGGGACAAAAATTTTGACGAGTCCTTATACCTTTGTGTCCACAGCTACAAGCGCTTTGCATCTTGGCGGAGAGGCTGTCTATGCCGACATCTCATCTGATTCTTACAGTATTGACCCTGAAAAAATAGAAGATAAGCTCAAAAAAGATACAACCATCAAAGCGATTGTACCGATTCATATTGCCGGAAACCTTTGCGACATGAAGGCGATTAACACATTAGCGGAAAAATACCATGTTGCAGTAATCGAAGATGCAGCCCATGCCTTTCCTGCCGAAACAGCAGCAGGGTACGGCGGTACCTTGGGAGATGCCGGGGTCTTTTCTTTCTATGCTACCAAAACGATCACCACCGGAGAGGGGGGGATGGTCTGTGTCCGTAATGCTGAAGCGGCAGAACGTATAAAACTGATGCGTTCTCACGGTATTAACCGGACGATTTGGGATCGGTATACCGACAAACATGCCAGCTGGCAGTATGATGTTGTTGCGGAAGGCTATAAGTGTAATCTCCCTGATATTTTATCTGCTATCGGCAGGGTGCAGCTGCAAAAAGCTGAATCATTTTACCGTAAACGGAAGGCAATCGCTGAACGTTTTACCGCAGCCTTCAAGCCGCTGGACTTTTTTACCGTTCCGCCGGATGGAGAAGGGAATGCCTGGCATTTATACATTCTCAGGCTTGTGCCGGAAACACTGTCCGTAGGGCGGGATGATTTTGCCCGTGCGCTGCAGGAGCAGGGACTCGGTATTTCCGTTCATTTTATTCCGCATTTTGAGCTGACCTTTTTACGTGAACGGTACGGGCTGCGGGCGCAAGATTTTCCCAATGCCGCAGCGCACTATGCCCGGAGTATCAGCTTGCCGTTCTGGCCTGATATGAGCGATGCTGATGTGCAGTATGTTATTGATACGGTTATCAGTACCGCACAGCGGTTCTGCAGGTAAGAAGCTGGAGATGCCGAAAAAGTAACCACCTTTTGTGGCATCTCTACGTGTTTGCTGAAGGCTCACGTGTCTGCTAAAGGGAACCTCTAAAAATCTAACCGAGTTTTTAGAGATGCCCTAAAAGCTCACGTGAGGTTTTAGCAGATGAACTATGCGCACAGGAGGTGCATCGATATGATAGAGCAGTTTGTTTCCGACCTTAGTTTTGAAGATCAGCGCTATGCAGTACTTGTGCGTACGCCGGTGTCCTCCGGCATTATTGCTGCAGTACAGCTGCCGCCTTTACCGGAAGGTTATGCGTTCTATAGCGCCGCACAGCTGCCAGCCCGGTATGCTATCAGTGTTTTTGACTGCGATTTGCCGGTGCTTGCAAACCGTGAGTCGGCATATCAGGGGCAGGCGGTTGGGATATTGACCGGTACGGATATGGCTGTACTGGAGGCGCTGCGTAACGACACTGTTGTTACGGTGGAACCGAACCCGGAGGACAGCTTTGAAGCTGAACATACACATACGCTGTTTGACTATCCCATTATTGCAAAGGAAACATATTCGGTTGGGGACATCGATGCGTGTTTTGAAGCAGCGCCCGTAACCGTGTATTCATCGCTTAAAACGGCATCCCAGTATACCGCCCGTTCCGAACCGTTTTCCGCTATTGCAGTGTACCGTGAAGATGGGCTTGATGTGTATGTACCGACGCAGTGGCCGCTCCATGTGCGTTCTGCAGTTGCCGAGGCAACCGGGCTTGCAGAAAACTCTATCGTGGTGCATCCGGCAAAAACCGGAGAAACTGCCAATGAACTCTTATGGTATCCTTCACTGCTTGCTGCTCAATGCGCGGTTGCGGCAGTACTGGAGAAAAAAACAGTCGTCCTCACCCTGTCTGCTGCAGAAAGCCGTGCCGCAGCGCCCAAAACACCGGAGATGATTATAGAGCATAAATCTGTGGTGTCAGATAACAAAACAATTGAGGCAATGCAGATTTCCATCATTGTGAATGCAGGTGCCTGTTGTCCGCTTATCGGCAAGATATTAAAGCAAATGATCGCCTCTGCCCTCGGTCCCTATCATATTCCGAATTACCGGATCGAAGTCCGGGCGGCAAAAACACCGCAGGGGCTTATTGATATTTTTGAAGGCTGGGGGGATTATTATACATCAAATGCTCTGGAAAATCACATCAGTAAGCTTGTCCAAGAACATAATCTTGCACCGGTTGATTGGCGGCTTGCAACATTTCAAAAAGATTATTCAGGGGTTTTTACCAATATATTGAAAACAATCACCACAAAAAGCGATTTCGGCTGCAAATATGCTGCCTATCATCTTTTTAATAGCGGTAAACGGGATAAACACGACGGACGCTGGCGTGGGATCGGGATCGCTGCCGGCTTTCAGTACAGTGGCTGTCCGGCTGATTTTACCTATTCGGTTGAAATAGAGCTGAATGTGCATAATCAGCTGGTAATAAAGGCGGAGCCGGCAGCGGAGGATCTCAAAAAGATTATCCGAGCTATGGCTGCAGAAAAACTTGATATACCCGCAGAGAATGTGGTATTTGCCGGGCTTACCACCGCAGATATGAATAGCTGCGGGCCTGCGACAGCGGGTGTTACTGTTAGTGTTTTGATGCCGCTTGTGCAGCAGTGCTTAAACGATTTGTTGGATCAGCGCTTCAGAAATCCGCTGCCTCTTACCATTACCCGGAGCTATCACCTGCCGCAGCAAGACAGTACTATGCAGGGAAGTTCTGCTGATGTATCTGATGTTTCCGGCGCTCCTTTCTGTACGGCCGGGGATAAAGCTATCAGCATATCAGAGAAAAACACTGCTGCCTTTGTCTCTCAAACACCGGCTGTCTGTGTTGTGGAGCTTGAGTTGGATACAGTCTGTTATGCTGTTATGATCCGGGGCATTTGGTTTTCGTGCAGTCCCGGTAAGGTCTACGATACCAAGCGGGTGCTAAGCTATCTGCATAAAAATGCGGCAGCAGCTCTTTCCCGTATCTGTACGATAACACAGCTGCAAGTAGAGAATGCGGATGTGGATCAATATGGTACGGGGGATTCAGTATGTCTTTCTGATGAAACGGCGGCAAACAGCGTTGCAGATGAAGCGGTGTATAGTACTGAGGATGAAAAAGGCATTCCTATTCAAGCTGAGGGGGAGCAGAGCGCTGAAACTATTGAATCATCCCGGCGGTATTCTGAGTACCGGATCATCTTACCGAATGAGCTGCCTCCTCTTTCAGTCGAGGTTCTTGAACGGGATGCGCCTTTGAGCGCCTTTGCTTCGTGTGCGGAAAATATCCTGCCGGCAGCCTATCTTGCTGCACTTAATCAGATTTTGCTGCGCGTACCGGTGAGAATAGATTCCTTACCAATCCTTACGGAGGATATTTTTAAGGCACTGAGAGGGGGTAAGTGAGATGAAAATACGGTTCCGTTTAAACAATGAGCCGGTAGAGATCGAAGCGGCGGTAAATGAACGGCTGGTGGATGTGCTGCGTAGGGATTTCGGCTTACGCAGTATTAAAAAGGGCTGTACACAGGGTATCTGCGGATCGTGTACGGTATTGCTGAATAATAATCCCGTACCTTCTTGTATGCTGCCGGTATTCGCAGTGGAAGGAACGGATATTATCACCCTTGAATATTTTACTACGACCCCTGAATACCGAGAAATTCTTGCTGCCTTTGAGCATGAGGGGATTACGCTCTGCGGCTTCTGTTCAGCCGGTACTATTTTAACGGCACAGAGTATCGTTGCAAAATACCGAAGCCCTACCGAGGAGCAGATACGGGATGCCTATATCGGGACGATATGCCGCTGTACTGATATTATTTCGATTACTGCTGCATTGCAGCGGGTGTGCCGGTTGCGGAGGGGCAAAAAACATGAGCGATAGTTCCAGCATTTCTACCGTCAAAAACATATCTGAATTGTATACGTTGATGCAAAACGTAACAGATATAACACCGCTTGCAGGTACTACGGGCTTGTTAAAAAATTGCCGTGCTGACCGTTTTGTATTACCGAAGTCGATTCTACTGTTAAAAAATATCCCGGAGCTTGAAGCGATTGTAAAGCGGGAACGCTTTATTGAGTTTGGTGCAGCAGCGGCGCTCAATATCATCCTAGAACTCGGAGAAAAAAATGTACCCGCCATTTTATATCAGGCGCTCTCCGTTGCTTCAAACCCCGGTATACGCTCTCTTGCAACCATCGGCGGCAATATTGCACAGGCTCAGATGCAAAGCTCCAGCCTCATTCCGCTCATTGCCTTAGATTCTAAAATCGAAATACGGACAAAAAAAGAAACCTTTTGGATGCCTTTAATCCGGTATTGTGATGAAAGTTCCGCTGACTTACGGCAGCATTCTCATGTTATTTTGAGGATCAGAGTTCCTTTTGAAGAATGGACTATTTCTCATTATAAACGGTTAGGACCAATCGGGCATATTACCGATGAGACTGCCTCGTTTGTTTTTCTGGCGCGGATGCAAAAAAATATTCTTTCCGATGTAAAGCTCTTATTCGGTAAAACGCAGCTGATAAAAGTAAAGGAATTTGAAAACCTTTTAACAGGTAAGAGCCTTCCGATTGACCGGCGTAGTATCGGCGCTTTAATGAAAGAGACTGAAGTAATTTTTAAAGATACCTTTGATGCTTCCGATCTTTCGGATTTTCAGAAGCAATGCTTTTTGAATCTAATGGAAGAAAGTATGTATCTTTTAACACATTAGAACTTCTCTCAAAGAGAAAGGCGGGGAGTTCTATTTTAATGAGGGTATCTGTGTGAGTGAAAATGATAAAGTATATGAGCAGCTGGCAGCTATGATCAGAACTGCGAACCATTGTGTGGCTTTTACCGGAGCGGGGATCAGTACCTTATCCGGTATTCGGGATTTTAGAGGCAAAAATGGACTGTACACACTCCCCGAAACTGATAAAATGTTTGATATCGAGGTGTTTTATCAAACTCCATCTGTCTATTATGGCTTGGCACGGGACTTTATCTACGGTTTACAGGAAAAAGAACCTTCGATTGTGCACCAGGTTCTGGCTGGGCTGGAAGCGCAAGGTAAACTCGCAGCGCTGATTACCCAAAATATTGATCTGCTCCACCAAAAAGCAGGCAGCTGCCATGTCATCGAAGTGCACGGCTCTCCGTCTCGGCACAGCTGTACCGGATGCAGCTACACTACTTCTTTTGAAGATGTTGTTTCCGTTGCGCGTACCGGCGAAGTACCGCTTTGTCCCCGCTGCGGTCATGCCCTGAAACCTGATATTACCTTTTTTGGAGAGGCACTCCCGGCAGCTGCCATTACAGAAGCTCAGCAGGAATGCCGCCGTGCAGACCTCTTGCTGGTTTTAGGCAGCAGCCTGACCGTGTATCCTGCCGCCGCATTGCCGCAGATAACCTTACAGTCGGGAGGTTCAGTTGTTATTGTCAACGAACAGCCTACCTATTTTGACAGCTATGCGGCGCTCCGCTGTACCGATTTGGCAGAAACCTTTACCTATCTACGGCAGGCATTCGGCATCGAGGTATAAAACCACCTGATGCCGTTTTCACCGAACCAACTAAAAATGGTAGCCTATCTAGCGTCTCTAAAAATCTTAAGCTTATCAGCTTACTGGGTAAGGAAATGATTTGTCATATCCGCTAAAGCGGACAGCTAATTAGTTTTTAGAGACGTGTAATGAGTAAACCTGTTCGGAAATGTATGTTTCTGAACAGGTTACCTTGAAATGCGATGTTCTCAATCGTGCTATTTATACGATTGAGAACTCATCAACCTGGTCGACAACAAGGTATCGAACAGGTCTAGTGTTTAATGGCTATATGCACGCCCGAGCATGATCTTTTTCTGATTTTCGAGGCTTCGTGCAGGATTCATATAAATCCGTACCATAAAGAGGATAAAGCATACAGCTGCAAAGACAATACCAACTGCATACGAAATCGTAATCCCCTGCATACCAAGCCGTACCAGATTAAAGCATTCCGGCGCATACATCAGATAGGTTACGGAAACAGCTGACATAAAGGTTGCAGGAATAACTGCGATCCAGCAGCGGTTTTTATTGGGATAGTTGGTAGCAAGGTAGGCAGCTCCCGTCCATAACACAATCATTGCAAGTGTTTGATTAGACCACGAGAAATAGCGCCAGACTACGCTGTAATTGATAAGAGAAATGCCATAGCCGACCAGCAGGAGAGGAACAGCAACGGCAAGCCGTACCTTGAGTTTTTTCTCATCAAGTTTGAACCAGTCAAAGATAATCATACGTGCACTGCGGAATGCCGTATCACCCGATGTGATAGGACAGGCAATAACACCGACCATTGCAATCGCGCCGCCTACCGTTCCCAGCAGTCCTGTACAGATTGCAAAGACGGATTTAGAGTTGCCGCCGCCGATATCGAGCAATGCTTTCAGACCGGTACCTGAACCGTCTTTATTCCAGAAGAAGGCAATCGCTGCTGATGCCCACACCATGGCGATGATACCTTCTGAAACCATCGCGCCGTAGAATACCCAGCGTCCTTCTTTTTCATTCTTTAATGTCCGTGAAACGATGGGAGACTGTGTTGCATGGAATCCTGAAATTGCACCGCACGCAACTGTAATAAACATAAGCGGCCAAATAGGACGTTGCGTAGCACTGGGATAGAGGTTGTCCAGTGTCAATTCCATCATGGGACGGGTTCCGCTATTCAATATGGTAGCAACTGAAACACCGATTGCCATCAAAATGAGGAATATACCGAAGATCGGATATAACCGCGCAATTACCTTATCGACAGGAAGCAGTGTTGCAAGGAAATAGTACACCAGAATGATGATTGTCCATACCTTTACATTGAGCCATTCCGGGGTAAGCAGTGCAAGAAGTCCGGCTGGTCCAACCATAAACACAACACCGACCATAATCAGCAGAACCAAACCGAATACGCGCATGATGTTCTGCATAGTGTGCCCTAAATACTTCCCGGTTATTTCCGTGATACTGGAACCGTCATTCCGCAGCGAAAGCATACCGGCAAGATAGTCATGCACACCTCCGGCAAGCAATGTACCGCCGACAATCCAAAGATATACGCTTGGTCCCCATAAGGCGCCGGAAATTGCACCGAAAATAGGACCTAACCCGGCAATATTTAAAAGCTGAATTAAAAAAGCTTTAGGCTTAGAGATAGGTACATAGTCTATCCCGTCGGGATTCGCCATAGCAGGTGTCTTATTGCTGACATTAGGCTGAAACACCTTTTCTACAAATGTGCCGTAGATAAAGTAACCTACGACAAGCGCTGCAACACACAGCAAAAACGATATCATAAGAGTACCTCCTGTGAAGTGATTCGTGCGGAGGATTTAATACCCGCCGTCCTCGGCAACGCTCTGCGTCGTAACAAAGGGTATTAAAGCCGACTGCAACCACCTTATGAGAATAACAACCCCGATGCGGAGCGTCTGGGGTTGTTGATTCTACCCGTGATCCGAAAGACTTGCATTATCCTTTACGATCACTCTATAAAGTATAAATCCGTTTTTTCTGTTTGTAAATAAAAAAGAATGCTGTGTTTATAAGGCATCTTTTAAACCATACCTGCGTTTTTAGAAAATGCCCTGCTGTCCTTAAATCAACTTTGCTATCTTGCTGTAGAGGCTATTAACGGCGGCTGTTTGCGCTTCATCCAGTCCTGCGCCTGCACTGTCTATGAGCTGCTGCAGGGAGGCAAGATTTTCGTGCAGGGCTGTGTGGAATCCGCGCGAGGTTTTCAGCCAGAACGTACCGTTATCGTCGTTGAACAGGGTGATAAAGCCGAGCTGCTTGCTCTTCTGCTTTGCCGCAACCGTGCGGAAGATGAGCGGCAGCTGCTCCAGTAGGGCGGCTGTGTCATCAGGCAGCGTGAAGTTTTTAGTCCGCGGGAACGGGGTTTCCGAATCAAGGGGCTGGAGCGGAAAGGCTTCGGCGATGCTTAACACCAAGCCGAACTTTTCTCCGGCTAACAGCTCATAGCTGCCGAAGGTGATTTTTGCCCGCAAGTTTTTCAGCTGCTCTAGCTTGCCGTCGTAGACAATACTGCCGTTTTCAAGCGAGGAGACCTCCTGAATGCCGCCGGACGTTTTAGCCGGCGTACTGTTATAGAGGGGCGCACTGCTTTCAGCCGCCCCTTCATTGAGGTCTGCCTGTATTTGCTGTTGTGCAGCGCCTTTCTGCTGCCGCTCTGCCCGCAGTTGCTCCACCGTATGCCTAAACTGCTCCCACGGCAACAAGAGCTGCTTTTTCCCTTTCATCTTTTGTATAATGTACGGGGTGCCGCAGATAGATACCGTCTCCGGCTGTTTCTCGTTTGCAGAACCTCCGGCTGTGCTGACGGCTCCTTTTCCGCCTGCGGTTTCCGCTGCGAAGCCGTGCGGTACTGCTCTTCCTGCACTGCCGGAGGAGCCGGACACACCGGTGACCTGCGCGTTTTTACCGCTGCCTTTTCCGATTCCTCCGGTTGCCCGCTCAGCCCGTGCCCGCGCTTCCTGTGCCGCTTTTTTGTCGAGGAGCGCAGGGGCGACCAGGGCTACAATGTCTTTGGAAAGGGGTGAAACCGACATGGCATACATCCGTGACGTATGCACAATCTCTCCTGCAACGATAAAGGCTTGATGCTCCTTATACATACAGGAACCCGGATGGATGGAAATCTTTTCGGTGGTAAGGCTGCGGTACACATCCCGCCCCTGCGCAGCGCACACAAATTGGATCATACCGCGGGCAACCGCCGTCAAATAATCCGCGGGTTTTCCGCCGGAGAGAATCGGCACGCCCATATCGGAGACAATCAGCTCCAGCTGCTCTTTGATGTTGGCAATTTCCGCCATAATCCGCTCGTCGAGGTAAAAGCGTTCACAAAATTTCTTTTGATTGTCTGCCTGCATATATTGCCGGTAGACCTTGAGGAAGGACACAAAGTCTCCGAGCGGATCGCGGAATGCTGCGTGGGCTTTTCTCGCTTCAAGCTCTTGCCCGTCGGGAAAGAGGAAGGGGCTGCGTGCCGATAAAAAGCCCGCGGCAATCAATACATCCTCAATCGATTCGGGGTAATAGAGCACTGCCTCCACAATCATACGGGATTGGCGCGGGCTGAGCGGGAAGAGGCACATCATCTGCCCGATTTTACTCAGGCTGTTATCGCTCTCCAACGCGCCGAGCATATTGAGCGTATCTACCGCACCGATAATGCCCTTCTTGCCGGGCGGGGAAATAAAATCGAAGTTCGCAAAGTCGTAGATACCCAGCTCCGCCATCCGCATTACCACCTCAGAGAGGTCGGTGCGGTAGATTTCTTCTGTGGTGTACATCACGCGGGTTTCAAAATCCTTGCGGGTGTAGAGGCGGTAACACACCCCCTCCTGCGTCCGCCCAGCGCGTCCCCGCCGTTGATTACACGAAGCCTTCGACACCGGCGCTTCATCCAAGCTCGATGTGTAGGTAAAGGGATTGTAAAAATTCAGCTTTGACAAACCGGAGTCGATGACTGCCGCAATATCATTGATGGTGATGGAGGTTTCGGCAATATTTGTTGCGATAACAATCTTCTTTTTCCCGAACGGCGGGGACTTAAACACCCGCTCCTGCTCTTCCTTGCTCAAGCGCCCGTACAGCGGCAGCGGATAGAGCTTGCGGAACCACGGCTCATGAGAGAGCCGTTCGATACAGTTCTTAATTGCCCGCTCACCGGGGAGAAACACAAGGATTGCTCCGGGGCGGCCCTCGCTTAAAATCCGCCCGACAATCACTGCGATTTTATCGAGCAGCGCAGTTTCCGCCGCAAGCGTTTCCGTAGAGGCTGTCAGCGCGGGCGGATCAAAGATGAGCGTAACCGGATAGGTCATCGCATCGATTTTAATAACCGGACACTCATTAAAATACATCGAAAACATATCAGTGTTGATGGTTGCCGACGAGATAATTACCTTAAAATCATGCCGCTCCTGCAAAATCCGCTTGAGCAACCCGAGAATAAAATCGATATTCAAACTGCGCTCATGCGCCTCATCTACCATAATAACGGAATACTTGCTGAGCCATGGGTCAAGTTTAAGCTCCTGCAAGAGAATCCCGTCGGTCATAATCTTTATCTTGGTTTCCGGCGAGGTATGATCTTCAAACCGCATCTTGTAGCCAACCGTATCGCCGAGCGGAACCTTCAGCTGATGTGCAATAAATTCACTGACGGAAAGAGCCGCAATCCGCCGCGGCTGGGTAACGCCGATCATACCGGTTTGCGTATAGCCCGCCTCGTGTAAAATTACCGGCAGCTGGGTCGTTTTTCCCGATCCGGTAGGGCTTTCGACAACAATAACTTGATGCCGTTCCAAACTCTCTAAAATCCGTGCCTTTTGCTCATAAACAGGCAGCTGTGTATACTTCATCATTAAGAAAAGTATAGCGCAGGAGCGGTTTGTATGCAATGCGCACTGCCGAGAATCCTCCATGTACTGGTGCGGAAGAATACCATCTGTATTTTTTTAGTACAAAGTTACTGGTGCTGGCGAGGTGCACCAATTCCCTTTATAAAATGAATTCAAACTGATTCTATGTAAAAATCCTTCATCTTTACACAGCGCAGATGAAAAAGATAGCACGAAAAAAGGCATCGCCGTTAAAAACCAAAGTCTTTAACGGCGATGCCCAAAACTCTTATTTTACCTCACAAAATACCTATTTTCCTACATAGAATGCCGCACGGTAATCTGAATTGGTTTTAAACCCTACCGCAACAGGCATCTTCACTGTAGTATTGTAATGCTTTGCCTTCGTTTGAATACAGATACGGCCGCTTGCTGCCCGTTGGTTAAGCGGAGCAGTCATTGTTTCCCAGCCAGCTACATCTGTTCCCGTATTGTTAAAGTCCATAGAGGTTTTATAGGCAATGCGGATAGCATCGTACGAGTTAGGTCGGAACATATACGTAATGTAGGGAGCGGTGCCATCCATGGTCATCTCTATAGACGTACCGGAATCATCCAGTATTTCGGAAGTGCCAAATGCATACTTTACTGAACCGGTATCGGACGTATTCGTTGATTTTACATACACGAGTTGCCCTCTGGTATTTTGGAACGCGATATGCAGTATCCCATCGCTGCCGATACATGCGTTGACGCAGTCGCTTGCAGTCTTGCCATTCTTGTCCGAAGAATCGAGAACCTTTTGAATCTTCCAATCGTCTGGTGACGTAGGCTGTTTTGACGTGCTTCTTGCAAGGCGTACGGTTCTCGTAGGAGCATCTATGTACGCTACAACAGGATAACCGTCTTTAGTTACCGTAACATCAACGGATTCCCATACCCCATTTGAAACGGTAAGCCCATCTTCAAAATTGTTCAGTATATACGGAGCCTTATAATTTGAGCCGTTGGGACTTACAAAGGTAAATATATTATCCGGCGGATTAGCTCCCGGAGTATTTTCCAAGTGATCCGGTACTTTGCATTCGCTATCTGTTACGTCGGTATTGCTGTCTATGACGCACCATGGGAGTGCATGGATTCTTGTATCCGGTTTTTTGCTATCATCTACCCAGGCAAATTTTACCGCTGCGGTTAACGCGTCATAATAGACAACATAGATGTTGTTGCCGGAACGCACAGTCCGTATACTTTTAAACTGCTGCAATTCATTATCGTAGGTATACAGTTCAAACCGATACACATTAGTATGCCTAGTTCCAACGGCTGCATCCTTATCATAGAGGTATATACCGCCTGCATACTCAGGAGTGGTATCATTCCATGGGAATTTTTTTCCGTTGTGGGTTGAACCATCGCCCCACTGATAAGCACTTCCACCTTGATAACTTGCAGCATAGAGTACATTTACTTCCCCTCCGTTTACGATTATATCTGTTTCTTCCGGCGGATCGTATCCTGTAAACATCCTTCTTACACCGTTTACACCGTGTTGTTCTACGACAACAGGAGTACCTCCTGTAAATTGCTTTGAATAATATACCGCCGCAGTTGAGTTATTGCAAAATGAAGCATAGAGCGTGCCGTTACTATCTTTCGTCATTGCAGGATAGATGGCATTTTTACTGCCCGTAAACGTGTCTTCCTTACTTACACGCCAAATATGCACAAACCTGTCGTCGGAATGTTCTTTAGCTCCGTATGTATCGGATTCTTCCGTATTGCTTGCGGTATACGCATTTGTATTGTTCACCGCAGCAACACCGTTTACCACAAGATTCAGATAGCCGTCTTTTGCCGTATCAGGAACTTTAAAGGTATAAGACGATCCGCTCAAAGTTAGGTTCTCCATTTCAAGTGCTGCAGAACCGGTGCCGTCCTTATTTGCGGTAATCTTTAAAGAAGTTCCGCTTCCCGTTGTAAAGTTAAAGCCGGTAAGCGTATTGTCTTCTTCTCCGCGAAGCAAGGGTATGGCACCGCTTCTCGCCCGCTTTGTATTGTATGCGCTGTTTCTGCCGACACCCGTAATATACGGTACGACATCCACCTGCAATGTTGTCGATGCGGTATGAGGTGTAGGAGCTGTAGCCGGAGGGATTTTCTCACCTATATCCTTTACCGTTACTTTGACAATTTTATCAGTTCCAACTCCGCCTTCTATCTTTGAACTATTCCAGTCAAGCTGCCATGTTATTGTATGACCGGTTTTCACATTGAATTCGGAACTCATAATTGTCAACAGCCAGCCGTTTGTGTTAAAGAACGTATTTCTGTTCAAAATATAGCTATCATATTCGGTAGAAGTACCCGACGGCTTCGGCAGATAATTCGGGTTATAGACCTCAGTACCTGTTCCTATATCCTTAAACTTTTTATTGGAAGAGTCATATTCGGTTAGCTTGGTTTGGGTACCGCTTGCTGCACCGGCTACGCCGGCAAAGGTAAAGTCGGTAATTTGTCCTAAAATCTCATTAATGACATGATCATCATGAGCAGTTCCACGAATACTTATCTTACCAGAAACCTTGTCATCCCTATCCAGCTGTTTGTCCGAATTACCGTCTGTAAACCGGGCAGGCAAATCTTCTTTTCTTTCGATATGACCGTTTGCCCTGCTGTTTTGGTACAGAGAGTTATCCGTTTTACTATTCCAGTGGAACGGCAGAATGACCACCGCCGGATTCGTTTGATCAAGCGCATCGAAGAGCGTGGTAATATTGACCTTAGCCCAAGAGCTATCCGTTCCTTGAGTAAAGCCGTGCGCCTCATCCCAGAATTCAAGTGTTATGGTGGTAGGCGTACTGCCATTTGAATTGCCGATTGCAGTTAAATCATCTTCCGTTAAAACAATTTCCTTATTACTTGGAATCGATCGTAAATTATCGCCTATCGTAGTATCGCCTTTTTTCAGCCGATATTTGACGGTACCCTGCTGTTCACCGTCAAATTCAACCTTGATCTTTGAAGCGGTCTTACTCTTTAAGGCAAAGTTTTTACTTACCACAGTCACCGTCTGATCCAAGTTAGCATCCATGGTTCTCGTTATCATAGTCTGCGGATCGGTTTCTGCAGGATCGGTTTTATCGGTTTTAACCGTTTGTCCGCCGATTTCGGTTTGGAGTGTAACCTTAGAAATCTTTACCGGCTTGTTCTTTACCCGCACTTCAATAGAAGGAGACGTGTATGTATTGTCCCGTTTATCGGTAATTTCGTAGGAGAGCGTCCCCTTTCCGTCGTCCAGCGTACTTACATCAATTTGTCCTTCCCACGACCAAAGCCCGCTTAAACTCGAAACAAGACTTGTTTCCGGTATAGTTAGTTCTTGAGAACTACCGTTTACCGTTACGGTAACGCTAACCTCTTTAACACCTATTCCTTCATCATGCGCAACACCTTTTACCACCCAATCACCGTTCGCATTATAAATCAACGAAGCTCCTTTACTATACAGCACATAGTTCTGTTCTCCTGCTGCAATCGCAGGCGTAAACACAACTTTATCACCGGTTACGGACTGTATCGTAAGCGCTTTGCCTCCTGCTAATATACCAAGCTTGCTGTAATCGGTTGAAGGCGCCAATTCTCTTATTTTAGTTGCTATGTCAGTATCCGTAATCGAGGTGGCTTCAAAATTACCGGTACCGATAAGTTTATGTTCCCCGTAGGCTCCTATAGGCGCGTCGGTATCGATTTTAAACGTAAACTCCTTTTCGGCATATAAACGCTTATTGGTATCTTCTTCCACAGAAAGGGTAAACTTAAATTCTTGTTTCTCCTTTGCAGCCTGTTTCAGGTCACTCAGCGTGAGTGGTATTTGTAACTTATAATTCTTTTTGCCGGATTCGGTTGGCGGGTGAGCAGTATCTTCAACAATCCAGCCGGCTGTAACAGCACTATCTAAATCATATTCAGTACCGTTTTTCAAATCCCCCGTAATTTTTATGTTCTTTATACCCGATTCATCATACACTGAGCCGGTAAGTTTATAATTATCGGCTATCCACATATTGGGAACATAACTATAGGAATTTCCGCCCTGTTCAAGTTTAAGCGGAATCTTACTGCCGATAGTCGGAGCAAACTTATCAATAACTATCTTGATAGGAGCCGTCCACTCTCCCATCTTATTGTCCGTCTTATTTTTTGCACGCAATCTAAACCAGAGTTCCCAGCGACCATCATCGGCTGGATTAGGCGGGGACTGATCCGGCTTGTTTAGTTTTCCATCACCGTTTACATCGATGCGCCAAGAAGCTCCTGAGTGCGTTCCGTCAGTGTTGGGAACAAGGACACCGTTACCGCCATTCCACCAATCTTTGCCGTTAAAATTGCAGTTTGTACTGTCAAAGGTATGTTCATCTTTCGAAAACTGAATGTGTACTTCACCGACATCATCGGGTGTTCCCACGGCTACCGTTCCGGTACCGAATATCTGAATAGTACCGCCAACAATAGACCCTGCTGTGGGAGAAAGAACTTCCACGATCGGTTTTGTCCCGTCCGGATTATACAGTACGGTAATTTTTCGAACAGCCTTATTTTCAACTTTATCTTCGGTAAGGATATATACCGGTATATCGTAATACGCAGGTGTTCCCGTATTCTGCGGACCGTATGCCGTGTGTCCGCCGCCTGAAGCTAAGTCAGCGGTAAAATCAAGCGTAAGACTCCAGTTTGCCGCAGTTGAAGTTTTCATAGCTTTCCATCCGGCAGTATCGGCAGTAGGAATCCCCGATGCAGAAGGCACAACAATCCACTTTGTGGCTGCCGCTTTTACACCGGCACCCTGTGCTCCATCGTCAATGCTTCCTTGAATGGTTATCTTTCCCGATTGGGCGCTCGTCGCCGCAGGATAGGTTAACTCAACGGTCGGTGCTGTCCTATCCATTACCACAGTTTTTAGGACATCCGTGCTTTTTCCAGCCTTATCTGTAGCACGTATCGTAAGTTTGTGCGTTCCTTCACTCAGATCAGTGCCGGTAAAAGAAATACTCCAATCCTTAGTTGATGAGTTGATAGCCGTCGTCTCTTTGATACTCTGCCCGTCGTCCAGAATCTGAATCTTTTTAATACCGTTCACATCATCCGCTTTTCCCTCCACAGCAAAACTGGTCTTAACAGAAACAGTATCTTCTCCTTTTCCGTCAATTTTCACTCCCGTTAGAGAGGGATTCGTTATATCTATAAGAACGGTCTTCTGTTCAGATTTACTTTTATTGCCGAGGTTATCTTCAGCGCTAAAGTACAGTGTATACGTTCCTTCTGCCATGTTTGCATCGGGAGTAAAGCTATATGAACCGTCAGTACCTTTTGTTAGCGGCTTAGAGGTAAATGCAGCATCGCCTGCTTTTTCATAGTGTACCTTTGCTGTACCGGCTTTTATCCCCGCATTGTCGAAAATAGAGGCGCTCAATACCGGACGCAGCGTATCAACAGAAGTTGTAACCGGTTCTAGTTGTGTTACCGACGGTCCCTCCGTATCAACCACAACGGTCAACACCTTTTCCTGTCCCTGTGCCGTCATGGTAAACGTATATTCACCTGCATCAGGGGCATTAGCAAGTACATAGTCTTTCGGCGTGTCAGCTGCCAAAATCTTAGGTGCTGTCCAGTTGCTAAACCAGCCGGGAACATCTGCTTGCGGTATAGGCGTAGTACCGTTTTTAATATCTATGGTGATAGTATCGGGGGACGGTACCGGATCTAAATAACCGCCGATCGTTATTTTAAATTTTCCCTTTGCATACAAAGTACCCGCATGTTTTTTTACGATGTAGGCAGTTGTATCGCTAGGATTATTCGGATTGCCCAAAGTACCTTCCGGAATTTTAAAGGTAAGTTTTGCCGGCTCAACAGAAGTAATCTTCACCTTGTGCTTAAAAAAAGCTTCGTTCCCTGCATTGTCCACCGCTTTAATGTGTATTGTTTTCCCCACAGGGAGGGTAGCGGTAGGAAATCTTTCTATATAGCCGTCTATCTTATAATTCTTGCCATCAGGCGTGCCATTTAGCTGTTGCCAACCGGTGTTCGGTGCAGTCGTTACCGTATTTTCCGTAACAGCATAGTATACTTCTTTTATGCCGCTTACAGGATCCTTAATAAGACCGGTAATTTTAATCGGATTGTCAGAGGTAGAAATCTCCCCATCACTTGGTTCGCCGGAAGCCAGTACTCCGGCAAACCTGATATTGTTGTCAGGATGGGTGCCAGGGGGTGGAGGAGGGTCGGTTGTTACAAACTCCGGTGCTGTCTTATCTACCACAACCTTCACCGTGTAAGAGGCAGCTTTACCGGCTTTATCTTTTGCCGTTATTTCGATGTCATGGCTGCCTTCTCCAAGTGTGAATTCTTTTGCAATAGTTCTTAAAGACAGCGCTAGGTCTTCCCCTTTCACCTTAAATTCTTCAAGTCCGTGTGACTCTACAATGTTTCCTATTATTTTTACTTTAGTATGCTGACTATATATGATATTGCCGGTATCAGTATGTGTTTTCACCTCTGCATCACTATTGTCTATTTCAATAAGCTGTACATCGCTAATTTTGGGTTCTGCTTTGTTATAGGTGAAGCTTACCGTTTCGGTCTTCGAGTTCCCAACTTTGTCTTTTGCCGTAACAGTGAGGATATATTTTCCCTCAGGAAGAGTACCGACATTATATTCCCATATTTCTCTACCTGTTACAGCGGGGAGCGCCGGTGCTCCGCCGTCTTCCCTTGTAAGCGTTGCCGTTATCGGATCAGTCTCTGCTAATCCGGAAAGGTTGTCCAATGCTGTGCCTTTAATCTTAAAGCCGTTCCCTTCATCTCCAAACAAATTACCAACAGGATATGTTATCTTTAGATCAGGTTCCTTTACATCGTAGAAAATATTATACGTTTGCTTAGCAGAGTCACCGGTCTGAGATGTTACCCATACAATCAGCTTGTAAGCAGTATCATTATCTTGATCAAATGCAGCTGAAGGTACCTCAAAACTTGTGTAAGGAGGAGGAGGATTGATAGGTATAGGTAATGGTGGTGTCGATCCGGCTTTATAGCATTGATAAGACAGGCTTTGAACGCTATCATCAGCGGCTATGATGAAGTTTGTGGTTACCTTCATCGAATCATCCTTTTTCAGGTAAACCGGTTGCGTGATATTAGTATTATCCGTGGTTTCCTTATGGGACACCGTTCCCTCTATCTTTTTTACATATACCTCCGGTTTGTCACCGTTTTTGCCAAGGTAAACCCGTAAACGCCTTTATCAACACCTTTAAGATCGGGAATCAGCGGGTATTTCTCATTTTGATCAGTTCCCTGTACCAGCAATATATACTTGTTGGGTATGGAAAGCCCCAGTTCTGTGTCGATCTTCAAGGTGACAAGGTAATTACTGCCTTGCTTTGCTCAAGAAATATTGCTGTTCTGAATGCGTATCGCGTTGGCTGGAGGAAAGTCAGCGCTGTTTATCTTCTCCTCCGAAGGATAGGCTAAGCCTCCGGTATAGGCTGAAAAATCAGCAAGCGTCATTAAGAAAAAGTTGTACTTCTCCGGCGCATTAAGCGGAACGCCGTCTAAGTTACAGCTCAGCTGTACTTTCAGCGTACCGTCTAAATAGAGAGTTGGTAAGACGGCTGTCGGTGGGGTCGCTTCAAGTTCATCCCGTGCAACCGGTTTGTCTCCGGCAATGGCAAACCGCGGATTCCGCGACGGGTTCAAGGCAAAGGTCCCTTTTTTGGAGCCTTCACCGCCAAGCTGAGCGGCAGCTAATATCTTGCGGACATCTTCTGCTGTTTTTGGGTCTACAGCAGAAGCCCCCCCCCCCCCCCCGGAGGTATAAATACTGTGCAGCATAGCATACACTTCCTGTATCTTATACGCACTGAGCACGGGCTTATATAAATCGTCAAAAAGGTAATAGCGATCGGTCGTATTTCCCGTACCGGCGCCAGAATCACCGGGGTTGTTGTATTCTTTTGCGGAGTCCGTTACGGTAATACCGTATTCATACTTTTTAGTTCCGCCGTTTTCCTCGCCGTTATATAAGGGTTTATAAAAAGGATTGTCTGTACTGTTTCCAAACGAATCTACTGTTATGCGGATATTTTGAGGAATATTGTTCAGCGTTTTTTCACGCTTTTGTCCGTTTCCCTCTGCAGTGATCTTCAACATTGGCACCGCCGATTCGTCATACACCTGACCAACCAGCAAAAAGTCAAAACCGAACTCATCAGGAGTACTGTCCTTAAGAGATACATCCTGTGTAATAGCCGTACTCGGTCTATTCAAAATGAGCAAAGGAGGAGTGTTGTCTATCGTAAAGGCGCTGGTTACGGTCGATACTTTACCGACGGTATCCTTTACCTGAATTTCTACCTTATAGTCACCGTCGCTAATCGGATATTCTCCCTTCGGGTTTATATCTAATATCCAATAGCCGTCCTTGGAAGATGTTTTTTTTAAGAACGCATCACCGATATTTATCTTTGAATTCTGGGCATTGGCTGTTGTGATAACCGCGGTAACAGCATCGCCCCCCGTATCATCATCAGCTTTAACAGCCAGTTTAAATGCCCCTTTAATGATCGCATTATTCGGAGGATACACACTATCATTTTTAATCGTCGGCGGGTTTATATCAATGGTTTCCCCTAATCCGACCGAGTTTTTACAGGTAGTAAACAAGGCAATACAGCACACTATTACGGCGGCTGTCCATACTGTCCGACCCATCTGTGTTTTTTTCATAATAAAGCTCCTTAACATGCAATAGCTTCTGTAAAGAAATGATTCATAATATCTGCTCAAGCGGATTGCGAATCACCTTTGGAGAATGCTGCATTGGTGCGCGAGAAGCGTACACGAGAATAGGAGAGTTTGCCTTTGTGCAAACTCATTGTTTATTACCGCCACGGACGGCGGTGGTTATAGCAGTAGCGACATTTTGGCTGTGCCAAAATTCGCCATCAAATAATACACAAGGATGTATATTGTTTGATGAACGCGCTATTTCAGCGGCTGAAAATAAACTTTCCTCCGCTCTAGTATAGAAGGATGCCTCTATACAACACTGTTGTATAGAGACGCTCAGCGCCATGAAAGCGTTCCGGTTGTTTCACATAACCGTACTTACACTTTAAAGCTGCTCCGCTAATATTTCGGTGTCTCCCATTAATGTATAATGCAAAATGTTTCGATATTCCGGGATAACTCAAAAAACATGTAATCCACCCATTCGTCTTTCAGCTATTCCCATACTTTTAGATATGACCTTTTATAAAGATGCAAAGCGTTATTATTTTTAACTTAATTGTCCGTAGCACGCAATATAGTCCTACTATGATCCACGGACAAGCATCGGGCTGATTATCTCCAAAAGCACGGTTCATGTCAATAGGAGCGGTTCCGTCTTTCAGGGATTCCGCATTATAACGATCCGAAGAACGAGAAATAGCCTTTGCCGAGGGAATGTCCAAAGGCATATCTCAAGGAA
>NZ_JBQNBW010000036.1:0-29689 GCF_052169735.1 Treponema sp. | reverse complement strand
TTCGTCTTCCATAGCTGGAGAAAGTATAGGACATCAGGATATAAAATGCAATGTGTGGAGTACAGGAGAAAAACGCAAGGCTGAGGGCGGAGTATAATTATGAAGAGATAGTACCGCGTACAGCATTTTTAGGTAGTTATAATGCGGAATCCTAGTGAAATTCATTGACGCATATTGATCTTTTTAAAACAGTCGGTATAATTACTACAATATATGTAAGTGATTATTCCGATGAAAGTAACACGTATTTTTCTTTTTAGTATTTTATGTTTTTCTCTCGTGTTTCTGGTTGTATGGTCATCCGACAGTAGGAACAATGAAGCTTTTGATCATGGTATGGGTGGAGGCGGTACATCATTACCTCCGGAGATGCCGGCAGAACCGCAACCTCATTCAGATTCAAGCGCCTTGTATTACCGGGCTTATTCCGTAAAACAAGGTGATATGGTTGGTACTATTGCAGCCGCATATCACGTAAGCCAGGATGCCATTATCAGTCTGAACAAATTGAAAAACACACGAACCTTACAGATCGGTCAAATTTTAAAAATTCCTTCTATAGATGGTATCTCCTACACAGTAAAAAAAGGAGACAATCCCGAAGCCCTCGCCGATAAATATAAGATTTCTTTAGAAAAATTAGCAGCGGTCAATGCTTTAACAGACAACACCATTGAGCCGGCTTCTGTTATCTTTTTACCCGATGCAAAGCTTGATTGGGCTACTCTCCAGGAAATAAACGGCGATTTGTTTAAAAAACCGCTCCACAGCAGCTATTATATTACTTCACGCTATGGATGGCGGGATAATCCTTTCTTAAACGGTACCCGCAGCTTTCATAACGGTATGGATATGGCAGCTCCTAAAGGTACTCCTGTCTATGCGGCATTAAACGGTCAGGTTACAGCCACCGGTTATAGCACGGTATACGGGAACTATGTCATCATCCGACATCACGCAGGGTATCAAACCCTCTACGGACACATGAATACCATTTTAACGTCAAAAGGCAGCTTTGTTTCTCCAGCCTCTAAAATCGGAACGGTAGGCAATACGGGGATGAGTACCGGTCCGCATCTCCATTTTACGGTTTATAAAAATGGAGCTACGATTAATCCGGCTGGATTGCTGGACTAATCAGACAGTATAAAAAGCAATCCCTTTTGTGCGGTGTGTATACTAAACCTGTTCAGAAACGTATGTTTCTGAACAGGTTTCCTTGAAATGCGATGTTCTAAATCGTGCCGTTTGTACGATTTAGCATTCGTCGACTTGTTCGGCAACGAAGTTATCGAACAGATCGGCTCTCTTTAATTTGTGACTACCATGATAAAGAAAATTCGTCCGTTCGGTTTTTATCTGATGATTGCAGTTACGGCTCTCATCATCTGGACTCTTGGCATTGCGGTTGCGCTGTATATCCGGGGAGCACAGCTGATGCAGCTGCCGCAAGAGGGAGCAGGAGCTGCCAATACCGATGGGACAGCACATCAGCATTATACCGGTGATGCCATTGAACAGGTGCCGTACCGCGTACCGGCACTCTTACAACCTGCTCCCTGTGTATATGGTATACCCGCCCCGCCAGCGATCGCAGCCCGTTCCGCAGTGCTGATCGATGCGGTAAGTGGCGCACTGTTGTTTACAAAAAATCCGGATCAGAGTATTCCGCCAGCCTCTCTCACAAAACTGGTTGCTATCTATACTGCCATGCAAGCGGTTGAACGGGGCGACATCAGCCTATCCGAAACTATTTTTCCGCCTGCAGAAGCATGGGCAGTGAATATGCCGCCAGGGTCATCCCTCATGTTTTTAGGCAAAAATCAGCAGCTGACAGTGGAAGAACTGATGCGCGGCATGGCGGTTGTATCGGGAAATGATGCAGCGGCGGCATTAGCAATTCACACCGCGGGTTCCGTTCCCGCCTTTGTAACGTTGATGAACAAAACGGTAGCAGAGCTTGGATTAACAGACACTCATTTTGAAGATGCAAGCGGTCTCAGTGAATATAACCGCACCACAGCCCGTGATTTTGCCCGGTTTTCTGCTGCTTACATCCATAAATATCCCGAACACCTATCGTTATTCCATTCAGTACGGGTGTTGCGTTATCCGGAGCCTCACAATATGCTAAAACCCCAGCCGACAGTTACACAACAGGCAACGAATACCCTTCTGGCAAAACTTGACGGCTGTGATGGACTTAAAACAGGTTTTATCTATGAATCAGGCTTTAATATAGCCCTCACGGCACAGCGGCAGGGCATACGCTTTATAGCGGTTATTTTGGGCGGGGCAGGACGTAATTCTGCAGAAGGCAAACGAATCCGTGAAGAAAATGGTAAAACATTGATAGAATGGGCTTTTTCCCACTTTTCCACCGCATATGCACAAGACTTTTCCGTGTCTATGCCCGTTATTCCGGTAACCGGTGCACAAGAGCCGGCAAATACAACAGCACGGCTGCCTCGTTTACTCGACCCCAACGGCACAGAAGCTGCGTTTACTATTCCACGGACTGCTGCCGGAACACCGGGAGACACAGCAGCTATTCATGCACAGGTAATAGCACCGCTTCAACTCTCCGCTCCGATAGCCAAAGGACAAAAGATAGGAAAAATTCGATTTTTTACTGATGCAAATGGCGAAACCACACATTTAGCAGAGTTTCCGCTTGTTTCAGACAAAGCAATTACGCAAGGCAGTAGACTACGCTGGAAATATGATATGCTGGCTTTAAAATGGTATCGCCTTTGGCACTAAGGCTTTTCAGTCAGCTACCTATCCATCCTCCAAGCCGCCCGATATAACTGGACACCGCCAAGCACTTCAGCTTTTATTCGTTCAGTTTTCATTGGTATAGACAATATGTTGTGCCAACCAGTTTGTAAAAACGAGGATTGAGCGACAAGATAGATAATGATAGCATTACCGGTATGAGGCATTACCTCATACAAAGAGGAGGCACAACATGGAAAGTATAACACAAAACGAAAAAGTTTTGTATATAGGAATCGATGTTCATAAGGACACGTATGCACTATGCTGCTTTGATTTTCAACGGAATGAACTTTCTGATGAAATGACCGTTAAGGCAACAACAAAAGCAGTGATACAAAATTGCTTAAATTCATTATTCATATATAGTAAAGTTTGAAATAACAGAAAAGGTGGCGGAAACGAGGCATGATACGAGTTATCTTCGTCTCCCCCTATGGGCTAAGCAGTATGCAAGTACTGTGAATTCCCGCGTATTAGACAGAAAGAACTTTTGGCGGATCATTGACCTGTCGGTAACAGCTGAAACAAAGTTTCATCTTAAATCCACGAATATCTCAAGTGGTCTAGTGCCGAAAATCTTGATTTCTAAAACCTTTTCTTTTTTTATTGTTTTGCTATTGACAAAAGGCACAACATATCAGGAGAAGCGATAATATTATTCTTGAGTTTTGATATATTTATAGACATCGTATACAAAACTCGATAAAATATCCCCTATTGGGACGGGACGAGCTATCATTCTATTTTTCTGGATAAAGCTCTGTACCTTGTTTTATGATACGCTATCCTAATGAAGGAGTTTATATGAAGGTTGTTATTGCCGGTTCAGGTGCAATGGGCTGCAGCTTTGGATTTATGCTGCAAAAAAGCGGTAATGATGTAACGCTGCTGGATGGTTGGCAGGATAATATCGATGCAATCCGAAAGAATGGTTTGCATTTGCAAGATGGTACTGTGGAGTTATCCACAAAGATCGATATTTATAAGCCGGAAGAGTTTAAAGGCACAGCGGACTTTGTCATTGTATTTACAAAATCAATGCAGCTGGAACATATGCTAAGTAGCATTAAACATGTGTTGCGGGATGATACAAAGATTCTTTGTCTTTTAAATGGATTGGGACATACAGAAACCCTGAAAAAATTTATCGATCCCAAAAATATTTTTATGGGTGTTACGGTAGTAACTGCCGGAATGAAAGGTCCGGGATGTGCCGTGTTGTCGAGTCATGGAAAAACAGAAATTCAGAATATTGTACCGGAAGGCAAAGCCGGGGCGGAGGTCATTGTAGAAGCGCTCAATAAAGCGACAATGCCTGCGGTATATTCCGATAATATTCTATGGTCTATTTGGCGGAAAGCTGCTCTTAATGGAGCAATGAACAGTACTTGTACAATTATGGAATGCAATATGCTGGAATTAGGCGGTATCTCTGGCTGCAAAGATATGATGCGCTGTATTATTTCTGAGTTTGCTGCTATAGCAAAGACTCAAGGTGTTACACTCGATGTTGATTCCGTAACTGATTACGTGTACGGGTTTACACAGCCGGACTTTGTCGGTGCAAAGCACTACCCTTCAATGCACCAAGATTTAATTAAAAACCATCGTTTGACCGAAATTGACTTCTTAAACGGTTATATTTCGCGTAAAGGCAAAGAATTGCATATTCCTACACCGTATTGCGATCTGATCACCACCTTTGTGCATGGCAAAGAGAAATTATTCGGTTTATAAAGGAAAGCGTGTCTATTATTTTGAGATACTCCTGTATTTGATATTGTGAGGATATAAAACACTATGGCTGAACAAACAAAAAAAATAACTGCTAAATTTTTTATCAATACGCTTTTAAATGGTATGGCTGCGGGGATTGTTGTTGCCCTTATTGCTAACGCTGTGTTGGGACAGATATTTAAAGCACTTGCGCCCTATGGTGCCATATTCGGTATGCTGTATCAATCGGTGGCGGATGTGCAATACTTGGTATCTGCGGTGATCGGCTTTATTGTCGGGATACAACTCGGCTTTGTACCGATTAAGGCTTCTATGATTGGGCTTGCCGGTTTTATTGCTTCCGGTACGGTACGCCATGTAGATGGTATCGCTAAGCTTGCCGGTATCGGTGACTTAATTAATGTGATGATTATTGTAGCTCTGGCAGCCCTTGTTACGCTATGGCTGGGAAACAAGCTTGGTTCTCTTACGATTATCGTGCAGCCGATTATTGTTGCCGGTGGTCTTGGAGCATTGGGACTGTTTATCCTGCCGTATGTAGCAGAGGTGAGCGCAGCAATTGGCCGCGGTATTAACTCTTTTACCGTGCTGCAGCCGGTACTGATGTGCATTCTTATTGCAGCATCTTTCTCTATTGTGATTATCTCACCTATTTCGACGGTAGCAATCGGTATTGCCATTGGGCTTGCTGGTTTGGCATCCGGGGCAGCAAATCTCGGCGTTGCAGCTTGTACCGCTGTATTGATTGTTGGATCGTGGCGCGTAAATAAGGCAGGAATTACTGCGGCTATTGCTCTTGGCGGCATGAAACTGATGATTCCAAATTTGGTACGGTATCCGATTATGGCATTGCCGGTTGTATTAACTGCTGCTGCGTCGGGGATTGCCGGACGCTTTTTAGGTATCATGGGGGATAAGGTAAGTGCTGGATTCGGTATTGCCGGGCTGGTCGGTCCTATTAAGGCATATGAGTTTTTGAGCGGATCTCCTGCGGTGCGGATTAGTGCATTGCTGATTGCGTATCTAGTTGTACCGTTCGGCTGTGCTTTATTGCTGCACATCCTATTTACCAAAATTATTAGGTTGTACAAGCCTGAGATTTATAAGTCTGAGGCTGTGTAGATGTGTTAGAGGTACGGCGACTATATGAGCTAGTGCTGATGCGGTTGCCGCTGTAACGGAAACGCTCTTTATGCAGATCTGAGATGTTTCATGTTTTTCTTCCCGGGCAGCGGCTCAAGCAGCGCTGTCCGGCTCTGCTTTTATTCCCTTTAGATAGAATTGCAGATGCCCGGCTCATCTGTCGCGGAGCTTAAGTCCGCAACAGGATGAAGCCGGAGAAAAACGATATTTTTACTTCTTCAATTCGTGAACATTGATGGACTTAACGTTCGGGGTTCTGCCGTCCGCAGAGCGGGGAATCTGAATAGTGCCTGCTCTGATTTCATCTAAAATCTTATCTTTTCCCTCAACATTCGGGTCAAAGCCGATGATCTTCCAGTTATAATTCACTTTGGGAGTAATCACGCCTTTGTCTTTTTCTTTTACATAAGCTCCGATGAGATCGCGGATACGTCCTGCATCCTGCATGAGTTCATACGAGTCGTAGTACACATCTTCTTGGGTTGCAAGTTTTAAGTTTTGCAGCGTACCAAACCGGTAGTTATTAACAGCAGGCTTGTACAGTTTTTTAGGATCAAGGTCTTGTCCTTTTATTTTGACATTCTTGATTCTGTTTCCTGCTCCTTGTATCTTTTCTAAAAAATTGCTATTGTGCTGCCAACAAATACCATCCTTCCTCATACCGGAAGAAGTGTAAGAGAGGTAGTACAATGTTTTCCAACAAATGGGTTGCTTTTGGTGTCGGTGTAGCTGCCGGAGTTGCAGCAGCAGCAATTATACGGACTCCCGCATTCAAGAAAGCATGTGTTGCAGTTGCGGAAAAGGGGCTGCTGCTTAAACAAGAGGCTATTGCTTTTGCAGAAGCTATCAAAGAAGATGCACAAGACATAGCTGCTGAAGCTGCGTATAACCAAGCGCAGCGTACATAATTGCATTCACTATTCTACAACTCCGATGAATATAACCGTAAAACACTCCTTGCCGGGCAGAATACGGCTGCATTACCGTGCAGATGAGCTTTCGCTGCGGCAAGCGATTCTTGCTCAAACACTGATTGCTGTACAAGACGGCATTACCAATATTCAGATTAATCCTCATGTACACTCATTCTTAGTCTACTATGATACGGGGATAGTTTCGGAAGATGAAGTTTTAGCACTGTTTCGAGTACTCTCCGATTCGTATCTCTCCGATGAAAGTTTACTCGCTTCCACAGCACAGGTTCCTGCTCCTGAAAGTGTGTTTAATGTGTTAGCAGGAACACTGTTTAATGTTGCGGTACGATCGCTGCTTCCGATTCCGGTACGAAATATGCTGTTATGCCGGCGGATTATACCCCGGATTTTAAAAGCAGGGAAATCTATACTTTCGGGAACATTCTTCAGCACAGATTTACTGGATGCTACAGCATTGACCGTTGCCGTTCTTGATGGGAATATGCCGACTGCCCGCTTTGTTTCAACCTTACTCGATATGGGGGAAGAAATTGAAGAGCTTACCCGCAGGCAATCATATAATAACCTTGCTCAAACCCTACTCATATCCAATGAACCGGTACATGTAGTTGAAGGAGATCAAGAACGGACAGTCCCGCCGTCTGCACTGAAAAGAAACGATCTTATCGTTGTCCGTGCCGGCAGTCAGCTACCTGCCGACGGGGAGGTGGAACGCGGTGAAGGTCTGGTGAATCAGGCAGGGATTACCGGAGAATCACTTCCGGTAGAAAAATCTGCCGGAAAAACGGTTTTTGCAGGAACCCTTCTCGTAGAAGGCGAGCTCTATATCCGTGTGCGTACGGTAGGGACTGAAACAAAGGTACATAACATCATTACGATGATTGATCAGTCTCAATCGTTAAAAGCCTCAGCTCAAAAGCGGTCGGAGCAGATGGCAGAAAAGATAGTACCCTTCAACTTTCTCCTGACCGGTTTAACCTATCTTTTTACCCGGGATATTACCAAAACAATTTCAACACTTATGGTAGATTATTCCTGTGCAATGAAACTTGCAGCGCCGATTGCAATTCTTTCTGCGATGAAAGAAGCTGCCGAATACGGTATTTCGATAAAGGGCGGTAAATATTTGGAAGAAGCAGCCCTTGCTGATACAGTTGTATTCGACAAAACGGGGACATTAACCTATGCAGAACCCGTTCTGGCGGACATCTACCCCTTTGCACCTTACACCGAAGAAGAAGTGCTGTTGCTGGCAGCTTGTCTTGAAGAACACTTTCCGCACCCCTTGGGACGGGCTGTGGTAAAAGCTGCAGAAGACAGGGGGCTTGTGCATCCCGAACGGCATGCAAAGGTCGAATATATTGTTGCACACGGCATTGCTTCCGCATTGAACGGTAAGAGGCTCTGTATCGGCAGCGCTCATTTTATATTTGAAGATGAACAGATACCGCTTTCAGATGAGATAGCTGCTATTCAGCACGAGGCAGCAGCACACGGCTATTCTTTGTTGTATTTAGCCGCTGACGGTATATTAGCAGGGATTTTAACGATTGGAGACCCGGCACGGCACAATGCAGCAGAAACCATTGCTGAACTGAAGCGGCTTGGGGTAGAAACCTGTGTAATGCTTACAGGAGATGCCGAACAAGCAGCAGCACAGATTGCAGCGCAAACAGGCATTACCGAATATCGGGCACAAACCTTACCGGAAGATAAAGTGCGCTATGTACAAGAAGCGATTGAAAACGGACATACCGTGATGATGATTGGAGACGGTATCAACGATGCGCCGGCTCTATCGGCAGCGCAGGTCGGGGCTGCAATGGATAGCTGTACATCAATCGCCGGAGATACTGCCGATATTCTCCTATCAGGGGATGGGTTGGCAAGTTTGGTTACGGTTAGACAGCTTGGACAAGCGGTGCTGCGCAGAATAAATACTACCAATAAGCTGATTATCGGCGGTAATTCGTTCCTACTTTTTGCAGGAATGTTCGGTTTGATACCCCCGGCGCTTGCGGCAGTGCTGCATAATTCGCTTACCATTGCGGTCAGTATTCAATCCATGCAAAAACTTTTAAAGGAATAACAATGATTACCGGATTTTTTCCTGGTCGTATACGGCTGCGTTCTCCCATCTTTAAAAATCAAGCGATTGCAGGCAGGGCTATTTCTATTTTGACACAATTTCCCCCTGTTACGTTTACAGAGCATACGCCTAGTACCGGCAGTATTCTGGTGAAATATGATGTTGCGCAACTACCGACAGAAAATCTCCAACGGTTATTGCCGTTTTTCAAAAAACTGGAAAAAGCTGCTGACACTTATTCGGGAAATGATAATCAGCCGATTTTGGATATACTCGACGAATTTGAAAGCTGCCTCAAAAACCTGGAAGATGCATAAACCTGTTCAGAAACCTACGTTTTTGAACAGGTTTAATAGATGCAGGGCAAACGCCGTAAGTCTTTCTCGTACAGCAGCCCTGTCAGTGCTCATTCTGATAATAAATTTTATTGTACTTGCATACGTTTTTGAATATAATGGTAAATAATGAAACAGCGAATAGGTTTTTTATATCTCAAAACAGGCGGCGGGCATGTTTCCGGCGCTAATGCTCTTATTGCGCGTTTAAAAGAAACATATCCTGATAATGCCGAATATATACCGCAAAACGGATTTAAAAATACCAATTTGGTTTCGCAGATTTTCTTTGAAAAAGGCTATGCTGCAACATCCAATTATTTTGAACCGGGTTACGTTGCATTTTATCAGTTGACGAAATATTCAAAAATATTGAATCTATGTACCGGTCTCTTACGCCCTTTCATAGTAAAAAATATTGTTTCCTTCATAAAAACAGAACGGATAACAAAACTAGTATGCCTCCATGAAATTCTGATACCGCTTGCAAGGATCGCTATTGACCGGGTACAGCCGGATATTCCGTTAATTTCCCTTGTGATGGATCCTTTTACCGCCCATCCGTTATGGTTTTATACCAAAAACACAGAACTGATCGTTTTTTCTCACAAGCTGAAAAAAGAGGCTATCGAGCAATATGGTTTTGATCCTGAACGGGTGCATCAATTCCCTCTCATGCTTTCACAGAGATTTAACCGGCGGTATACAGCTGAGGAAAAAATTGCGGCGAAACAACGGCATGGTATACCACTAGACAAAAAAATCGTACTGATGGTCGGCGGCGGTGAAGGGCTGAAGTCAACTCTTGCGTTGGTCAATGCTTTTATCTTTCAACGCTGTCCTGCACATTTGGTGGTGATCTGCGGAAAAAACAAGATATTAAAAACACAGCTGAAGCTTTTACTTAAAACTACGCAGATTTCTAATATTCAAGTATTCGGTTTTGTCTCAACCATGCCGGATTTTATTAACGCGGCAGACTGCGCTATTACTAAAAGCGGTCCCGCTACCATTATGGAAATACTCTCTGCCGGTAAGCCGTTGATCTTAGCAAGTTATGTCCGCGGGCAAGAACTCGGCAATAAACTCTTTGTCACAAACAATCAGTTAGGCTGGTATATTCCGCAGCCGCGCAAAATTATTAAAAAGGTAAAAGAAATTCTAAGTGACGATTCCCTCTTTGCTGCTACCAAGCAGAAAATCGATGCAATGCATATTAAAAACGGATTGGATGATATTGCCCGGTTTGTCTATCATTTTCATACCGAAAACTAACAAAACGATGGCAGAACTTTCTTTTACACGGACTCGTAGTGCCTCGCCTGAGCCGGTTTCGTGATAAAACACATAGCAGGTTGAACGGGAGGCTAGGAAAATACTTTTAAGCCATATTTTCTATGCTAGACCTATTCGATAACTGTGTTGTCGAATAGGTCGACGAGTTCTAAATCATCAAAATAGCACGATGTAGAACAGCGCATTTCAAGGTACCCTGCATATCAACAGCTCTCCTACATTCTCATACGAACTTTTTTTGCGATGCCCGGAAAGCCCTTCAGTTTCAGAAAATGATCGTCTTCAATTAAAAAGGAGCCTTCAAAAGTGCCGTAGATAGTTTTATAGTCTCTGCGGCAAATGAGAATATTGAGATTCCGCTGCAGCAGCATATTCGGTGTAAAGGTAAGGTCAACCATATTTTCGGTATCTTGAACGACCCATTTATCGGAAGATCCGAACGGATAGGTAATGCGTACAGGGGGCAGCGGAATCCGCTTACCGCCGTAAAAGAGGATATTATCGTTATAGGTGTAGCTATCAGGAGCAATGGATTTACTCAAGTGAAAACATACCTGTACTCCATCAATATATCCCATACCGATTACAACTGCACGCTTAGTATGGAGTGTAGTATAGGTTTTTCTAAAATCGATAAAGCCGACAGCCCGGTTCCGTTCTAATTGTATATCTTGATGATGTCCAAAACTTACCCATCCGTGAACCGTAAATGAGCGGAAATATACTGCTTGGCATCGCCGATTTACAAATGAAGGAATAACAGCCGAGTAGTCGGTGCACTGCGGGTCTTCTGCATGAAAAGCCAGCCTACCTTCACACGAAGGACGGTCATTTGAGGCTAAAAAGTCAAAGTCCGCATAGAGCATTCCCTTGGAAAGACGTGAAAAAAGACGTACATACCGCCCGCTGACCCTGCACGCGGCAACACTATACGCAAGATACTTGGGTAAATGTACAAAACCGATGGGCAAAAACTGCCGGTATGCAAGCTGCCGGTTTGTTTGCCGGTTCCACAATGTTGTTTCCATCAGCGAAAAATAGCCGCCGTAGAAAAAAGCAATCTCTCCTATGATAGTATCATCGCAAAAAAGAAGCCGGATAGTATCGGTTATCCGAGTATCAGTTATAAAAGAAGGAATAGGCAAATTACCGAATGGTTTTTTTAGCCCTTTAATATCAAAGGTATGAAACATCCCTGAATACGAACCGAAAAGCGGTACTGAATTTTCTACCGGACAGCGCGGTGCAGGGGTGATAGGACGTGTATACAGAATTTTTTGAATATTCATATCAGTTTTTTAGCACAAAAAACCGTTTTTTGTAAGAGCTTTTACTCTATAATACAGCGATTTTGCAGTATCAAGACTTTTTATAGGCTGACAGTTGCTCATTCATTGGGCTTATTGTATAGTAAAGCTATGAAAGACTCAACTATACCCCTTCGCTCAGAGGTTGCACAGAGCGACCAATGGAATCTGAGTAAATTATTTTCATCGGATGCAGAGTGGAATAAAGCTTTAAAAGAGATAACTCCTGCAAAGGATGCAATTTTAAAGTATCAAGATGCTTTTGCATCGCCCGAAACACTCACCGCAGAAACAACACTTGCCTGTTTACAAGCTGTGGAAGCCGCGGAAATCAAACTTGAAAAAGTACAGCATTATGCTTTTTTAATGAAGTCGGCAGATGAAAGCGATCCTAAAAACATTGAGCGGGTCTCACTTGCAATGATGGCGGGAACCGCACTTGCATCTGAAACAAGCTGGTTTGTCCCAGCCTTGCTCAATATTCCCGAAAAAAATATCCTCAGCTGGATTGAACCATCCGGAGCGACCGGTACAGCGTTTGCGCCATACCGGGTTTTTATCGAAAAACTGTTGAGACTGAAAGCGCATACCCTCAGTGAAAAAGAAGAGAAGATACTTTCGCTCTTGGGAGAATCGGAAGCTGTAGCAAAGCGCAGTTTTTCTACCCTTACCAATGTAGACCTCCGCTTCGGTACTATTGAAACACCGGAAGGTCCAAAAGAGCTGACACAATCGTCATACTCTCAATTATTGCTTAATCCCGACCGGAAGATACGGCAGCAAACCTATATGCAGCTGTACGGTACCTTCGATACCTATAAGAACACCATTGCATCGCTCTATACCGGTCAGGTGCAGCAAAACATTGCCCATGCACGAATCCGCGGTTACAACTCCGCCCGAGAGCAAGCGCTCTATCCTGATAAGGTGCCGACGGAAGTTTATGATAATCTGATTCACACTATCCGGAAAAACTTAGCTCCATTGCATCATTTTTATACCATACTGCAAAAATCGCTCGGTGTAGATGAACTGCGGCACTATGATGTGTATGTCCCGCTTGTCAGCGAAGTACAGCGGCACACCACCTATACTGAAGCAGTTGATATGATTACCGAAGCATTGCAGCCGCTTGGAAGTGAATATGTTACCACCCTGAGAAACGGCTTACTCGGCGGCTGGGTAGACCGGTACGAAAACAAGGGTAAGCGTTCCGGAGCCTTTTCTTCAGGCGGCTTTGAAGGCGATCCCTATATCCTTGTCAATTATAAAGAAGATGTTATCCGCAATGTGTTTACCCTCGCTCATGAAGGCGGGCACTCCATGCACTCGTGGTATTCCTCACGTAACAACCCATTTTTAAGCTATGACTATACGATTTTTGAAGCTGAGGTAGCCTCAACCTTTAACGAAGAACTCCTGTTCCGTTATATGCTGAAAAACACCAGCGATCCCAAAATGCGTGCCTATCTTCTGAGTGTAAAGGTAACAGATACGCTTGCCACCCTCTACCGGCAAACCATGTTTGCGGAATACGAACATATCACGCATAAGCTGGTTGAGGAGGGAACGCCGCTCACTATTGATAACCTCCGCAGTGAGTATCGTAAGCTGCTGACAGCCTATTTTGGTCCGGCTATGCACTTTGAAGAATGCAGTGATCTTGAAGGTTTGCGCATTCCGCACTTCTACAATTCGTTCTATGTGTATAAATACGCAACCGGTATTTCCGCATCGCTTGCACTTGCTGAGCGTGTCGTTTCCGGCGGTAAAGCCGAACGGGATGACTACTTTAAGTTCTTAACCTCCGGCGGTTCACGCTATCCGCTAGAATCGCTCAAGATTGCCGGGGTTGATATGGCAAGTCCTGCTCCGATAGAGGCAGCCTGTAAGCATTTTGCACATTTAGTAACTGAGCTGGAACAAGCGCTCACGGCTCTTTAACCGTATTATTCTGCTGCCGTGACTGCTGAATACGCGCGGGCGATTATCCATTCGCCTTTTTTTTCAGACTTTCTAGCCCCGGCAGCAGACCGCCGCTCCTGCATTACTAAATGGCTTGCCGCTCAAGGCATTCCGTACCGTACCGTGATGCTGCAAGATAAAACACATATTATTGTCAGCTACGGTTCATCCGCATACAGTTCCCGCTTTAAAATGAAGACACTGCTGGCTCATTATGACCGTGCAGCCGATACGCCGGGAGCAAATGATAATTCTTCCGCATGTGTACAGCTGCTTCTCTTTGCAAAATTACTCCTGCAAAAAAACGGTGTGCATAATATCCGTATTATCTTTACTGACGGGGAAGAAGCCGGAAGCAGCGGCATACAATCACAAGGGGCGTATCGGCTGGGGCAGGGTTTACGCGCACTCGCAATGCAGCATGATGATATGTTTGTATTTGACTTATGCGGGACAGGAGACACCCTTATTCTCTCAGAATCAGGGATATACGGCAGAGATAAAAGCAAAACGGCAGCGCTTACTGCCCTGCACCGCCGAAGCTGCGTGTATGCGGATGCTGCATGCAGGGGGCATTGGCTTTCGCTGCCCACAGCCTATAGCGACAATGCCGGGCTGATTTCGGCAGGTTTAACCGCTCAAGTCATCACCGTGCTGCCGTACACAGAAGCAGACCTACTTAGACGAACACTTTCCTTCCAAGAGGCACCTACGCAGCTTTCCCACAGAAAGAACGCCTCCGATAGATACAGTACAGCAAACAGTATGTGCAGCGCTGGAGGCAAGGCTGGCTCTGCCGCGTCTAATACATCCCGTACAATACACGGAACCGGCAACGCAGCTAGACAAACAAATCACCGAGGAGCATACCGCATGACACATTCTCCTGCCGCCCAATCGGAATGCAGCATTAGTTTGCAATCACTCCAGCAGACCATTATCACAAACGCACCGGTTACCGCCGGTTCACCGCTTGCTGCAGTCATCCCGCAAACATGGCAGCGGATGCACACGCACCACGACACGCTTGATAAGCTCACCCCTGCCGCATTTATCCTTATTGAGAAGTTTCTCCGCTATCTCGCTGCTATAAAAGAACCAGCCTCACTGCAATAGGCATAAAAAAACGCTCGGCAAAGCGAGCGTTTTAGTTCTGCTTAGACAGCTGAAGTACTGCACGTAACCAGCTGTTCCTGTAAGCGATACCGTAAGGCTGCAATAGCCATTACGATTTCAATGATAACCGGTAATTTCAAAAGGTTGTTTTATGCCTTAGCTTCCGCAGCTTTCTTATTTTTCAGCATAGCACGACCGACTTTAGAAATATTTACTTTCTTTCCGTCAATTTCCTGCTCATACAGAAGCTTCACACCGGTTTGCCCGGTTACAGGGCAGGTACCCCGTCCATGATTGGGTACAGTTTTAATTCCTTTTCCGCGATGTGCTTTTGACATAGTTTAACCCTCCGCTGCCTTTGATTTTGCAGCATCTTTCTCTGCACCGTCTTTTTTTGCGTCTGCAGACTTCTTCGTGCTCTTATCAAGTGTATAGTCAACAAGCTCTAAGATAGCTACCTGCGCAGCATCTCCTTCCCGAAACCCTAACTTGAGCACACGGGTATATCCGCCGTTCCGTTCTTTCATGCGCGGACCGATATCGGTAAACAACTTGTTCAAGATGGCTTCATCCCAAATATAGGTTGCAGCTTGACGGCGATTATGTACCGAATCAACCTTAGCACGGGTAATCAGCTTTTCTGCTGTGCGGCGTATTTCCATCGCCTTTTGTTTGGTTGTAGTAATCCGCTCGTACTTAAATAGCGATGTAACCATGTTACGATGCAATGCGCGGCGATGTGCACTCGTACGTGAAAGCGGATTAAAGCCGTTTTTATGCTTCATCTGTTTCTTCCTTTTGTCTCGATAACTTGATCGAATTCTTTAAATGACTGTAATCAGTCATGCCCAAACTCAAATTACGTTCTGCTAATTTCTCTTGTATTTCCTGCAAACTCTTTTTACCCACGTTCCGAGTCTTCGAGATTTCATCTTCGGTCATCATTGTCAAATCACGAATTGTAGAAACATTTGCATTTTTTAAACAATTAGAAGCCCGCACCGAAAGCTCAAGCTCTGTTATCGGAGTATCAAGCAGTTGCTTAATCATTTCATCGCTTTCATCGCTTTCATCATCATTCAGCAATTCATTCTCATTGAAATTGACAAAAACACTAAAATGATCTTTTGCAATCTTTGCAGCCTCTGCTAAAGCATCTTCAGGGCGTATTGTTCCATCCGTCCATATCTCAAGCACAAGCTTATCATAATCATTACGCTGCCCAACCCGACATGGCTGAATTTCATAGCTGACCTTTCGCACCGGGCTAAAGATTGTGTCCAGCGAGATTGTACCAACAATTTCGACATATTTATCGTTTGTTTCTGCCGGTACATACCCACGCCCAAAATCAACCTGAATTTCCAGTTCAATATGAGCAGTATCCATCAACTCCATAATATGGAGATCATTAGATAAAATCTCAAGTTGACCGGTCTTTGCAAAATCTGCCGCACTAATAGAACGAGGCCCCTTAAATTCAAATAAAAAGATATCCTGCTCTATTTCATTTGGAAGCCGCAGCCGCATTTGCTTGAGGTTATTTAACACCTCCATTGTATCTTCAGTTACATGGGGGATTGCTTCAAATTCGCTTGAAATACCATGAGGCACACCGTCTACATCATACGATGTGATTTTCACAGCCGATATAGCATACCCCTGTATAGAAGACAACAAAACACGCCGTAAACAATTACCGATCGTTGTGCCGAATCCTGTTTCAAAGGGAGATGCCGTAAACTTACCATAGCTGTCATTTGACACATCAGCTGCAAATTCCAGACCTTTTGGTTTTTTGAATCCTTTCAAAAGATTTTTACGAGCCATTTAAACTCCTTTTACTAGATACGGCGAGTCTTACGAGGACGGCAGCCGTTATGCGGAATGGGCGTTACATCGTTGATAGAGCGAACCTTCAAGCCCATGACACCGAGGGTACGGATAGCAGACTCGCGTCCAACACCAGGTCCCTTCACATATACATGCACTTCCCGCAACCCATATTGCTGTACCCGTTGTACAGCAGTTTCAGCTACTGTCTGTGCAGCAAAGGGGGTAGACTTCTTCGCACCGTTAAAGCCCAAACCTCCGGAAGATGCCCACGAAAGTGCATTTCCCTTCATATCGGTTATGGTAATAATGGTATTATTAAAGGTTGCCTGAATATAGACATTTCCTTCATATACGCTTTTCTTTTCTTTTCGTTTTTTTGCAGTTGTAGCCACAGCTTATCCTCCGAAATTACTTCTTCTTACCAGCAACGGTCTTTTTCTTACCCTTGCGAGTACGGGAATTCGTTCTAGTCCGTTGACCGCGGACAGGCAAACCTTTTCTATGCCGAAGACCGCGGTAGCATCCGATATCCATCAAGCGCTTGATATTCAAAGCAATTTCGGTACGAAGCCGTCCTTCAACCTTATAATCTTGATCGATTACTGCACGGATAGCGGCAAGCTCATCCTGATTCAAATCATTGATCATCCGCATCGGATCAATCTTCGATTTTTCGCAAATTACCTTCGCTGATGAATGAGATATACCATAGATATACGTCAACGCAATATTAACATGTTTATTGGGGAGGTCGACCCCAGATATACGAGCCATTCTTCAGATTCCTCCATTAGCCTTGGCGTTGTTTATGTTTGGGATTTGTACAGATAATACGCACAATACCATTGCGCTTAATAACCTTACATTTATCGCAAATAGGCTTTACACTGGTTCTTACTTTCATATGTTTTTCTCCTTAATAAAAGAATAACCTTTTACCGAAATACTACAGATTCCGTGATCTGAGCTTTCCTCGCTTAACCAACCCCTCGTGATGGTGCATTTTAAGCTGTGCTTCAATTTGACTCATAGTATCAAGGTCAACACCAACCAAGATAAGCAATGAAGTACCGCCCATCAGCATCGAAATCGACTGAGGGAAGCCGAAAATGGTCTGTATTACGGTCGGCAAGACAGCAATCAGCGCCAAGTACAGAGACCCCGGCAAAATCAACCGGTTTAATATCTTTTGCAGATATTCCTCGGTTTTATCAGTCCGTATTCCGGGGATTGAACCGCCGTTTTCTCTTATCTGCTTTGCAATTTCAGTGGGGTTTAACGAAATCTGCGTATAAAAATATGCAAAGAACACGATAAGGAGTAAATACAAAATATTATACCACCAGCCGTTCGGACGCAAAAATTGAGCCAGACTATTAAGCCAGCGCACATTCGGCCCTATCGTTGTTGCAATCGAAATCGGGAAAGTTAGAAACGATGATGCAAAGATAATTGGAATAACACCCGAAGGATTGATCTTAAACGGAATATAGGTATTTTGTCCGCCATACATTTTCCGTCCGACAACCCGCTTAGCATAGTGCACCGGTATTTTCCGTTGTCCTTGCTGTTCATAAACAACCAGTACGATAATACCAACGAACATAATCAATGCAATAACTACAAACACAAGGTTCAATTCCCCCAACCGTACTAAACGGATCATCTGGGAAATTGCATGAGGCAACCGCACGATAATACCGGCAAAAATAATGATAGAAACACCATTGCCGATACCGCGCGCCGTAATCTGCTCACCAAGCCATACTGTAATCATTGTACCTGTCGTTACGGTCAACATTGTAACGAAGATATACATAAACCTGCTTTGCAGTACAATTGCGCCGGGAATGGAATTTGCGTAGAAAGTTACCGCATACGACTGAATGAGAGCAACAAATACGGTAAGAATACGAGTCCAGACCTGAATCTTTTTCCTACCGCCATCGTCTTCCGCAATCTTCTTTAAACTCGGAAATACAAACAACGCAAGCTGCATCAAAATCTGTGTTGAAATATACGGCATTACCCCAAGCATGAACACAGAAAAGTTGGAAAACGCCCCGCCGACAAAAAAATCCATATAGTCGACAAAGGCATTTCCGCGCACCTGTGATTGGAAATATGCTGATAAAGCATGAGGGTCGATACCGGGAATCGTCAGAACCGATCCCAAGCGGAAGACTACCAAAATCCCAATCGTAAACAGGATGCGGTCGCGCAGTTCTTTTATCCGAAATACATTTACAAATGCATTGTTAGCCATGTATTAAGCCCGCCCGTTTAGCCGTTCTTTTTAACGACCGTACCGCCGGCTTGTTCAATCTTAGCCTGTGCCTGTGCGGAAACTTTATCTACATCAACTGTCAATTTCTTTGTAAGATCGCCGGATGCAAGGATTTTTACCAATCCTCCCTGCTTTTTTACCAGCCCTTTTGCTCTCAGCGTTTCTCTATTAACAGTTTCCCCATCAGAATATTTTGCATCAAGTACAAATAAATTTACAACCAGATACTCTTTCTTGAAAGGATAATTAGAAAAGCCTTTTTTTGCAACACGGCGATAGAGCGGCATCTGTCCGCCTTCAAATCCGATATACGTTTTGCCACCGGATCGCGCATTTTGCCCTTTATTTCCTTTGCCAGCGGTAGTTCCCCGACCGGATGAAGAACCGCGCCCTACAATGCGCTTTTTCTTGTTTGCACCTCTCGGCGCATTCAATATAAAATCAGACATTAATCAAGCTCCTCTGTTTCAACTAAGTGAGAAACCGCCCGTACCATACCCAAGATGGCGGGAGAAGCGGAGTGCTCAACTACGGAATGTAACTTACCAAGCCCTAAGGAACGAACGGTTGCACGAACCGGCTGCTTTTGTCCAATAGTGCTTTTTACTAATGTAATCCGAATCTTCTTTTCCATAGTTTACCCCCAGACATCCGTAATAGATTTTCCGCGGTTTTTAGCAATGGTCTTTGCATCCATCAATCCTGATGCAGCTTCAAAAGTAGCACGAACAACATTGACAGCAGAGTTAGAGCCTAATGACTTTGAAAGCACATTCGTTGCCCCTGCAGCTTCCATAATCGCACGGATTGTACCGCCTGCAATAATTCCAGTACCGGAACGTGCCGGACGAAGCAGTACTGATGACCCCTTAAACTTAGCTTGCACTTCATGCGGGATCGTACCGTTTTTCAGCGGAATATGGATCATATTCGCTTTTGCTTTTTCAATACTCTTTTTGATAGCCTGACTTACATCATTTGCCTTACCAAAACCATAACCAACGTGTCCATTCTGATCTCCGACAACCGTCAATGCAGAAAAAGAGAAACGGCGACCGCCCTTTACTACCTTTGCAGTCCGGTTTAATTTAACCAGTTTTTCCACCAGTTCCTTTTCACGATGCGAACTGTCTCTGTTAAAATCTTTCTGACGATCCATATCCGCTCCTAGAAATTTATTCCCGCTTTCCGGGCGCCATCTGCAACCGCCTGCACCACACCGTGATACAGATAGCCGTTTCGATCAAAAACGACAGCAGTAATATTTTTTTCCTTGAGGCGGCGACCAATCTCTTCACCGATCTTTGCCCCAGATTCAATGTTTGCTTTCAACGGCTTAAAGTCTTTTTCAAGCGTTGAAACCGCAGCAATAGTAACACGGGCATCATCATCGATTACCTGTACAGAAATATTCTTATTACTACGGAAGACTGTCAGCCGCGGCCGTTCCGCTGTTCCATAAATCCGTTTGCGGATATGAACCTTGCGCTTAAATCTCTTTCTATCTTTCTCGACTCGCTTTTTAAACATAGCACCTGTCCTTATTTAACACCAGTCTTACCGACTTTACGCTTAATAACTTCGGTCTCATAACGAATACCTTTTCCTTTGTAGGGTTCAGGCAATCGGAGCTTACGGATCTGCGCAGCAAATTCACCGACCTTTTCCTTATCGATACCGGAGATAATCACCTTATTTCCTTGCGGCTCAACCTTTACCTCTATGCCTTCCGGGATAATCGCGATAAAATCATTCGAATACCCTAAAGCCATTACAAGAAGTTTTCCTTGTACCTCAGCACGGTAACCAACGCCGTTAATAACCAATGTCTTTGAAAAACCTTGGCTAACGCCAACTACCATATTGTGGATAAGATTTCGGTAAAGACCGTGAAAAGAACGGGCTTCCTTTGTTTCATTCACACGGGTAACAGAAACAGCTGCATCTTCAAGCTTAACTTGTACCATTGCGTTGTATGAACGAGAAAGCTTTCCTTTCGGACCTTCAACAGTCAACGAGTTATCAGCGATGGTAACCTTTACTCCGGCAGGAATTGCTACCGGTAATTTTCCAATTCTTGACACAGTAGCCTCCTACCAAACCTTACAGATAAGCTCCCCGCCTACCTGTTTCTCGCTTGCATGTTTTCCGGTTATAACACCAACCGATGTAGAAAGAATAAGAGTACCGTATCCATTATAGACACGCGGCAGCATCTTATACCCTGAATACACCCGGCGGCCGGGAGTTGATACTCTTTCAATACCATGGATAACGGAAGATTCGTTATCGTCATATTTCAAGAACATCCGGATTGTATTTTCACCGGACTCATTAAGCCGCTTAAAATTTTTAATAAAACCTTCTGTCTTTAAAATCTTTACAATTTCAAGCTTTAATTTTGAAGAAGGCACATCTACTTTCTCATGACCGGCTGCCGCTGCATTCCGAATCTTTGTAAGCATATCTGCGACGGGATCTGAAACGCTCATTTTCTACCTCCTACCAACTTGATTTTGTAACGCCAGGAATCTGACCTTCACTTGCTAATTTGCGAAAACAAATACGGCACATTTGAAACTTCCGCATATATCCGCGCGGGCGACCGCATACTCTGCATCGATTGTATTGGCGGGTGGAATATTTCGGTGTGCTATTTGCTTTATTTATCATTGCTGTTGTTGCCATGAAAACCTCTCTTACTTTCTAAAGGGCATACCGAATTTCGAAAGAAGCGAGTAAGCCTCTTTATCGGTTCGTGCTGTCGTAACGACATTGATATTCAGCCCGGCAATCTTTTCGATCTTATCGAAGTCGATTTCAGGGAAAATAATCTGCTCGGTAATGCCGAGTGAATAATTTCCCCTACCGTCAAAGCCATTAGGATTAACTCCGCGGAAGTCTTTAACACGAGGAAGCGCAATATTAATAAAGCGATCCAAGAACTCATACATCTTGGCACCGCGTAATGTCACCATTGCACCGATTTCGTATCCTTCCCGCAGTTTGAAGTTTGCAATGCTCTTCTTAGCTCTTGTCTTCACAGCCTTTTGACCGGTAATAATACCAAGATCAGTTACAGCCGCATCAAGCAACTTTTTATTGGTTAAAGCTTCACCAACACCCATACTGAGCACTATTTTAACAAGCTTCGGCACCTGCATAACGGTTGTATATCCAAATTCTTTCGTAAGCTCAGGCGTTATCGTTTCCGTATAGATTTTCTTAAGCCGTGGTACATAATCACTCATTATAATACTTCTCCACTCTTACGGCAAACACGTACTTTTTTATCGCCGTCAATCTTATATCCAATGCGTGTTGCACCGCTCTTTTTACCAACTATCATCACATTTGAAATGTGTATCGGCATTTCGATTTCAACAATTCCGCCCTGATCCTGTTGAGAACGCTTGCGCAACGCTTTCTTGCCCATATTGATACCTTGAACAAGAACGCACTGTTTTTCAGGCAGCACCCGCACCACAGCACCGCGCTTGCCTTTTTCACTTCCGGCAATAACTTCTACCGTATCGTTCTTGCGGATCTTGATTTTTCCTTTCATCATTATTCAATCTCCTTATAGAACTTCAGGGGCAAGTGATACGATTTTCATAAAATCCATATCACGCAGCTCACGTGCGACCGGTCCAAACACACGCTTACCCTTAGGGTTTTTATTCGCATCAACTAACACACATGCATTATCATCAAAGCGGATATAGGTGCCATCAGGACGACGATATTCTTTAGAAACACGCACAATAACAGCTTTTTCTACAGAACCCTTTTTAATTGTTGAAGTAGGCAGCGCATCTTTCACTGCTACTACAATAATATCACCGATACCGGCGTACCGGCGGTGCGTACCGCCAAGTACTTTGATACACTCTACAATCTTTGCACCCGAGTTATCGGCAACGTTTAATCTTGTTTCTACTTGAACCATAATATAGACGCTCCTTACTCGTTATTTTGCACGTTCCACAATTTCCGCCAAACGCCAGCATTTTTCTTTACTGATCGGACGGGTCTCTACAATACGCACCGTATCCCCAATATGGGCTGTATTCTGTTCGTCATGCGCCTTATACTTTTTTGTATTCAACACATACTTTTTATACAGCCGATGAAGTTTTTTGGTAGCAACTTGAACGACAATGGTCTTATCCATTTTATCGCTGGTTACTAGGCCAACAAACTCGCGGTTCCCGGATTTCTTTTTTGCCGTTGTTTCTTCCACGGGCCTGCTCCTACTCTGCACTTACACCGGCTAATTCTTTTTGCCGGATAAATGTGTTCAGCGCTGCAATTTCGCGGCGCATAGTTCGTTTCAGCATAGGGTTTTCCACATGTCCCACTACAAACTGAAACCTCAAATCCATATATTTCTGCTTAAGCTCAGTTCTCTTTGCCTGTAACTCAGCAAGAGAAAGATCTTTATAATTTGTCTTTTTCATTCCGCAGACCCCACCTTAGTTCTCACGCGGCTGTTCAGCAAAGCGTGTTTTAAATGGCAGCTTGCTGCCTGCCAACCGCATTGCCTCTTCTGCAAGCGAACGATCAATACCGGTAAGCTCAAAAAGGACGGTACCCGGCTTTACAACCGCAACCCAGTATTCGGGAGCACCTTTTCCTTTACCCATACGTGTTTCAGCAGGCTTCTTTGTATACGGCTTGTCGGGGAATACACGTATCCACAGTTTGCCGCCGCGCTTTACCTTCCTGTTCAAAGCAACACGAGCTGCTTCCAGCTGGCGATTAGTAAGCCAAAAGGGTTCAAGCGAAACCAAGGCATAATCACCAAAGTCAATATGATTACACCGTGTTGCGTTTCCCTTAACTCTACCGCGCTGAATTTTGCGGTATTTTACTCTCTTAGGACTTAAAGCCATTGCTTAATCCCTCCCTGCTTCCGCACGTTCACCACGACCTTTATCTGACCGGGGAGCACGCTCTTTGCGCTGTTTTTTCAATAACAAACCAGCATCATCTTTTTGATCACTGCCGTACATCATACCGCTGTAGAGCCAAACTTTTACGCCGATTTTCCCATAAGTTGTATGAGCTTCTGCAAAACCGTAGTCAATGTCAGCACGAAGTGTATGCAGCGGGATGCGCCCCTCTTTCATTTCTTCAGTACGAGACATTTCCGCACCGCCAAGCCGTCCTGAAACACGGATCTTTATTCCCTGAGCGCCAGCTTTCATTGTAGAAAAACAGCCCTGCTTGAGCGCTTTCCGGAAAGAAGCACGTCCCATTAACTGGCGCGCTACATTCTGTGCTACAAGAGAAGCATTCAGCTCTGCCCGTTTTACTTCTTTGATCTTGATCTGAACTTTTTTATTCAATTCTTTTTGAATAATAGCCCCGATCTTTTCAATATTGGCACCTTTTGTTCCGATAATAACGCCCGGCCGTGCAGTATGGATAACAATCGTTACCCGCTGAGGATGACGGATAATTTCAATATCCGCAACATCTGCATTTTTACACTCCGGCAGCGTCTGAAGCATTGCACGGATTTTCAAATCTTCATGCAATAAATCAGCATATTCTCTTGGACTTGCATACCAGCGAGACGACCATGTTTTGTTAATTCCAAGTCTTAACCCGATAGGGTTTACTTTCTGTCCCATATCTATGCTCCCGCCTTCTCGTCAACTATTACCGTGATGTGACACATCCGTTTTAATTGGACATCCGCACGCCCGCGACCACGGCACCATAGGCGCTTGAGTCTCGGCCCTTCATCAATACGGATTTCTTTGATATACAGCATATCTTCATCAAGCTTTTTATTGTTATTTAATGCATTCGATGCAGCAGATTTTACCGTTTGAGAAATCAGCGAAGCACCTTTTTGAGGCATATGCTCTAAAATTGCCATCGCTTCAGTATACGATCTACGCTTGATAACATTTGCTACTGGACGAACTTTTGTCGGAGAAGCTATAAAATATTTTATTGTAGCACGGTAACCGTTTTTTTCAGCCATCTTTCCCACCTATTTCTTTCCAGCCTTCTTGTCAGAGCCGCCGTGCCCGCGGAAAATACGGGTAGGGGCAAACTCGCCAAGCTTATGCCCAACAAACTCCTCTGTGATATACACAGGGATCCATGACTTACCATTATACACCGAAATAGTAAAACCAACCATCTCCGGTATGATCGTAGAACAGCGAGAGTAAGACTTCACCATCCGTTTGGACTTCTGATCTCCCGTCTTGCTCATTTCAACAACCTTTTTGTACAGGCTTTTTTCTACAAAAGGTCCTTTCTTAACAGATCTTGACATTCTTTACTCCCTACTTCCGCCGTGAAACAATAAACCGGTCTGAAGTATTCTTCTTCTTGCGGGTCTTATATCCCTTACACGGCTGTCCCCACGGTGTAACAGGATTGCGTCCCTTTCCGCGACCTTCACCACCACCAAGCGGGTGATCAACAGGGTTCATAGCCATACCGCGTACAGAAGGACGAACACCGCGCCACCGAGCACGACCGGCTTTTCCCAAATTGATATTCATATGATCGGCATTACCAACTTCGCCAATCGTTGCATAACATTTTTTATGCACCAACCGGGTTTCACCTGATGGAAGCCGTAATGTTACATAATCGCCTTCCTTCGCAGCAATAAGAGCAGCGGCACCAGCAGAACGAGCCATCTGCCCACCCTTACCCAGTGTCAACTCAACGTTATGTACAGTGAAGCCAACCGGTATGGACTCAAGCGGTAATGCGTTGGCTAATTCAAGCGCAGCCATTGTACCGCTCATAATCTTCTGACCGATCTTCAACCCCTTGGGAGCAAGAATATATCGTTTTTCACCATCAGCATAAAAAATCAATGCGATATTTGCACTGCGGTTCGGATCATATTCAATCGTCCGAACAGTCCCGGGAATACCGTATTTATTCCGCTTAAAATCAATCTCACGATATTTCCGTTTATGTCCGCCACCCTGATGCCGAACAGAAATGCGTCCATTACTATCACGTCCCGCATTTGACTTTTTTCCTGTTGTAAGGCTTTTTTCAGGCTTTTGCGCAGTAATCTCATCCCGAAGCAAGTCAACCCGACCGCGCATACCTGGTGTTATAGGCTTATATAATTTAAGAGCCATTTGTTTTTCCCCTTCAAAGCAGCGTTAGCGCTTACGCACCTTCAAACACTTTAATCGATTCGCCTTCAGCAAGTGTCACAACAGCTTTTTTCCAGCTTGCAGTTTTTCCTGCACGATAGCGAACACGGCGCATCTTTCCATCCACATTGATAACAGCACAGCTTAGCACTTTTACATTAAAGAGCTTCCGTACCGCTTCCTTGATCTGCACTTTTGTAGACCGCGGATCAACCTTAAACACATATTTACGCTGCTCACGCATCTCATTTGATTTTTCCGTAAGCACAGGCGCTATAATAATATCAGTATATTGCATTACTCAGCCCCCTCAACTGCATAAAAACTCGAAAGATTCTTAGCAGCAGATTCAAGCATCAGTACCTTCCGTCCATAAAACAAATCATGGGCACGCAAGCGATTATACGTTAAAAACGACAATGTCGGAATATTTTTCCCTGCACGTTTCAGCATAGGATCATTATCCTTCAAAATCAGAACAGTACGTTCATCTTGAACAAATGCCTGCAAAATTTTTGCAAGGTCTTTTGTTTTACCGGTTTCAACCGTAAAATCTTCTATAACAACCAAGCGGTCATCCTGAGCAGTCTTACTCAAAATAGACTTCATAGCCAAACGCTTCGCCTTCTTAGGCATTGCATAGCTATAATCACGCGGCTTCGGTCCAAAAATCGTACCACCGCCAACCAAAAGCGGAGACTTTTTATCACCACGGCGAGCCCTGCCCGTTCCCTTTTGCTTATACGGCTTTGCATTGGAACCATTCACCTCGGCACGGCCTTTTGTACAGGCAGTACCCACACGCATATTCGCTAATTCATTTGTGATGGCATAATAGATAACATCTTCATTAACAGGCAAGCCGAACACAGCATCGTCAAGTTCTATTGTCCGCAATTCCTTACCATCAATCGAATAGACTTTCTTTTCCATTCTCTTCTCCTGCCGTTATTTTTCCCGTTTTACAGCGGATTTCAGAAACACAACCGCATCTTTCTTACCGGGAACGGAACCACGCACCATAACGACACCCAATTCAGGATCTACTTTTTCAATCCTTAAATTCTGTACAGTTACTCGTTCGGCACCCATGTGACCGGGCATTTTCACGTTTTTAAACGACCGCCCGGGACTTGTACACTGTCCTGTTGAACCGGCTTCGCGGTGAAATTTTGAACCATGAGAAGCACGTCCGCCGCCGAAACCCCAGCGTTTTACAACACCCTGAAAGCCTTTTCCCTTTGATATCGCCGTTACATCAAGATAGCGCACAGCCTCCAAGACCTCAACACCGATCTTTGCACCAACGGCAACTTCTTTATCAAAACCCCGAAATTCTTTTAAAAGACGCACAGGCGCAACGCCCTCTGCAAACTGGTTTGCATATACCTTTGAAACGCGCCCTTCTTTTAACTCACCGGCTCCCAAAACAACCGCTTCATACCCAAAATGCTCTGCATCTTTAACTGCGACAACAGTATTCGGAATTACCTGCAAAACAGTAACAGGCGTCAACCGCCCTGCTTCATCAAATAACTGGGTCATGCCGATTTTTTTACCAATCAGACCAACCATAACTCACAACTCCTTGAGAAACATCAGTTCCTCCGGTACGCACATCCTGATTAAATGCCGTCTACCATTCTTTTATTGTTTAATCTCTACATCAACCCCTGCAGAAAGCTCCAACGCCATCAGCGCATTCATCACTTCTGTAGAAGGCTCAATAATATCGATCAACCGTTTATGCGTCCTCATCTCAAACTGTTCACGCGACTTCTTATTTACGTGCGGAGAACGCAGCACCGTAAACTTGTTCACACGTGTAGGAAGCGGAATAGGCCCTAACACCTTCGCACCCACCTTCTGAACAGCCTGTACAATTGCCTTAGAACTTTGATCAACCAACTCAACATCAAACCCGCGGAGTTTTACGCGGATCTTTTCCTTAGCCATATTTCCTCCGTACAAAAACAAGCGGCTAAACGAAATCATCCAGCCGCCTTGTTTTTTATTACGCTAAAATCTCCGTAACCTGTCCAGAAGCAATAGTCCGGCCGCCTTCACGAATAGCAAGCTTCAAACCCTTGTCCATAGCAATCGGGTGTATCAGCTCACCGATAACCTTGGTATTATCACCGGGTTTAACCATATCAACTCCCTCAGGCAGGGTAATTGTTCCGGTAATATCGGTTGTTCTGAAATAGAACTGCGGGCGATACCCTGAGAAGAACGGACTATGGCGACCGCCTTCATCCTTAGAAAGCACATAAATCTGTGCTTCAAACTTGGTATGGGGCTGAATAGTACCCGGCTTAGCCAATACCTGACCTCTTTCAACCTCTTTCTTATCAATACCACGAAGCAAGAGACCAACGTTATCACCAGCCATACCCTGATCAAGCAACTTGTTGAACATTTCGATACCGGTAATAACCGTTTTCTTCGTCGGTTTAATACCAACAATCTCAACTTCTTCGTTAAGGTTGATAACACCACGTTCAATACGCCCAGTAACAACAGTACCGCGCCCGGAGATCGTGAAGATATCTTCAATCGGCATCAAGAATGGCTTTGCATCATCACGAACAGGATCAGCAAAATAACTATCCATTACCTGAAGCAACTCTTCAATACAAGCAGTGTCTTCAACAGACGCACCGTCAGCCAGCGCCTTGAATGCGGAGCCTTTGATAATAGGTGTATCCCGCGGGAAGCCGTAGGACTCAAGCGTTTCGCGAACCTCTTCCTCTACCAATTCAATCAATTCAGGATCATCAACAAGGTCAACCTTATTAAGGAATACAATAATAGCAGGAACACCAACCTGACGAGCAAGAAGAATATGCTCTTTAGTCTGCGGCATAACCGAATCGGGAGCAGAAACAACCAGAATCGCACCATCCATCTGCGCAGCACCGGTGATCATGTTCTTAACATAGTCAGCGTGTCCGGGACAGTCAATGTGTGCATAGTGGCGCTTGTCAGACTGATACTCCAAGTGGCGAGTATTGATTGTAATACCGCGAGCCTTCTCCTCCGGTGCATTATCAATCTCATCATATTTAAGAAGCTTATCACCATACTTCTTTGCACAATAAGTAGTGATTGCTGCCGAGAGAGTTGTCTTACCATGGTCAACGTGCCCAATGGTTCCAACATTCATGTGAACTTTTGTTCGTTCGAACTTATCCTTTGCCATCTAAATCCTCCTAACAGACAATAGGCAACTAACAAAACCCCGCCCATCAAACAGCGAGACCATTTCCATATCGAAATGCTAAAAATTGTTATAAACAGGAAACCGAATACAGAAAAAGAATAGAAATAGCGGATAATCAGACAGTAAAACGCCGTTTTTAAAAGACATACATAATGTAGCCCGCCATAACGATTCGACAAGCTTTATTCGGACCCACCTGATCATCATCAGACATTCTACCCTGATGACTGGTTTGGCATCCTGCAGAGTAATAGAGCAAACTCCTTAGAGCTTTAGCAAGCCCTAACACGAACACCTGCCGAACGGCTTTACGGTATCGGAAAACTCTTAAAGAATACCGGATATACAGTAAATACCTATACATCCAATTGAATGGAGTAACTATACTATTTTGAATGATAAATGTCAAGCAGCCGTGTATTTTTTTGAATAGCAAGGTAAGTTGTAAAATAAAATGCCCCAAAAAAGGAGAAAAGAAACGGTTCACCTGA
>NZ_JBQNBW010000035.1:0-29713 GCF_052169735.1 Treponema sp. | reverse complement strand
AACATCGCATTTCAAGGTAACCTGTTCAGAAACGGAAGTTTCCGAACAGGTTTAAACTGCAAGAGGTGCTCTATGGAAATTTTACAAGCGGCAACGGCAGGCACATTGGAATCAAGCGATGTGCAGATCACCGTTTTGCCGAGCGGAGAATTGGACGTCACAATCGAAAGCGATGTGATTCATCAATACGGCAACCATATTCGGCAGCTGGTAACGGCAGCCTTACAGAGAATGGGTGTGCAGCACGGCGAAATCCGCGTTATAGACAAGGGCGCGCTTGATTGCACACTTGAAGCACGGCTGGAAACGGCGCTGCATCGTGCTGCCGGTAAACTCGTCCCTGAAAAATGGGGAAACTAGCGGAAAACCGCCGGAGGATACTCAAGATATGGAAATAAATACAGCAAAGAAAAACCGCATACGGCGGACTATGATGTTCTTAAATGCTCAGCGCCCGTCTCTATTGCAGGATGCCTATATTTACCGGGCTGACAGCCTTATTTTTGATCTGGAGGATGCGGTAGCCGAGCGGGAAAAAGATTCTGCCCGGTTTTCGCTCTATCATGCGCTCACCTCAATCGACTATCAAGGCTGCGAAAAAGTAGTACGCATTAACGGTCTCGACACACCGCATTATAAGGAAGATATACGGGTGTGTGTTGCAGCGGGAGCTGATACCATCCGTATTCCTAAATGCGAAACACGGGATGATGTTCTCCTTGTTGAAAAACTCATTGCGGAAGCTGAGCGGGAATACAACCGACCGGAAGGCTCAACCCTGTTGATGGCAGCGGCCGAATCTCCGCGCGGGGTTATCAATGCCCTGGCAATCTGTGAAGCATCGGAGCGGATGATGGGTATTGCCCTCAGTGCGGGAGATTATACCCGCAATCTGCACACGGTAAAGTCAGATTCAGGAATAGAGCTGCTTGGCGCACGGTCTCAGCTGATCATTGCTGCCCGTGCAGCCGGTGTTCAGTGCTTCGATACAGTCTACCTTGACGTTGATAATATAGAAGGCTTTAAAAAAGAAGTCGCACTCATCAAGCAGATGGGCTTTGACGGTAAGTCTCTTATCAGCCCCAAGCAGATTGCTCCGGTGCATGAAATTTTTGCCCCAACGGAAAAAGAAATCCGGCATGCTGAAAAAATCATTATTCAGCTGGAAGAAAATAAAAAGAAGGGAATTGGAGTCTTTACCATTGACGGAAAGATGGTTGACATTGCATTACTTGAAGGCGCACAGCGGACGATCAGCTATGCAAAAGCTGCCGGTGTCTATAAGGGGACGTTATAATGAAGAATAAAGCCGGACGGGATATTCCCGACAATATACTTTCAAACGGAAAAGAAGCATATCAGGGTGCTTATCACTTTGACGGCACGGAATTTCAGCGTGTTGCCCGGAAAGGAGGCGTTAAGCTCACCGCCTCTCCTGAAGATAAGGTTGTCCATGACTTAAAAGAGGCAGTGAAGCGGGTCGGATTAAAAGACGGAATGAGTGTTTCATTTCATCATCATTTTAGAAACGGTGATTATGTCGTCAATAAAGTGATTCAAGCGATTGCAGCATTGGGCATCAAAGGAATAACGATTTATGCCAGCTCGTTAGGAGAAGCGCACGACGCTATCCTGCCGTACATTGAAGACGGTACGGTAACCGGTCTTTCTTCCAGCGGGGTACGCGGCAAAATCGGTGAAGCAATTTCTCACGGACTGTTCCGCGATGTAGTGTACATTAGAAGCCACGGCGGACGGGTACGGGCGGTAGAAGCCGGAGATATTCATATTGATGTTGCATTTATCGGCGCTCCCAGCTCGGACTGCATGGGAAATGCCCGCGGAAAAGGCGGTAAATCCAACTGCGGTGTGCTTTCGTATGCAATGATCGATGCGCAGTATGCGGATAAGGTGGTCGTTGTTACCGACACGCTGGTAGATTTTCCCAACTTCCCGCCCGCTATTCAAGCGATTGATGTTGATGTGGTTGCGGTTGTTGATGAGATAGGTAATCCGGCAAAAATCGCCAGTAAAGAAGTCCGCTACACTGATAATCCGAAAGAATTGATGATGGCAGACTATGCCGCACGGTTTATTGCACAATGTCCTAACTTCAAAGACGGTTTTTCGTTCCAAGCGGGGGCGGGAGGGGCAGCCTTAGCGGTTGTCCGCTGCCTCAAGCAATATATGATAGAAAAAAACTACAAGATGAGCTTTGCTATCGGCGGTATTACGGCACCGATTGTACAGCTGCTACATGACGGACTTATCAAATGCGTAGTTGATGCACAGGACTTCGACCTTCCGTCTGCGGAATCGGTGATCGACAGCCCCGGACATTTTGAAATTTCTACTGCGCAGTACGCTGATCCCTTTAACAAGGGGGCATTCGTCAATATGCTTGACTTTGCTGTTTTGGGAGCGCTGGAGATTGATACCGATTTTAACGTAAACGTTATTGTCGGTTCAGACGGTATTGTCCGCGGGGCACCCGGCGGACATCCCGATGCAGCAGCAGGAGCCAAGGTGAGCATTATTATCACACCGCTTATCCGATCCCGTATTCCGGTTGTTATTGATAAGGTTACCACGATTACAACCCCCGGTGAAACTGTTGACGTAGTGATCACGGAAGAGGGCATTGCAATCAACCCGCGCCGTACCGACTTAATCGAAGCCTTAAAGGGAAGTGATCTCCCGATTACCACCATCGAGGCTCTCCGCGACAAGGCGTACCGTATTTCCGGTGCGCCGGAGCCTGTTCACTTTGATGACAAGGTGGTTGCGGTGGTAGAATACCGTGACGGCACGGTACTTGACGTTATCAGAAAGACAAAGCCTTTTGAATTTTCAAACTAGCGTTGCACATACCGATGCTGCCTGCAAACAGCTTGCAGCATTGGCAGTTACGGCGCTGCTTGAAGAAGCGGCGCTGTTTCCCAAGCCCGGTTTGGTCGATCCTGTTTCGCAAGGGGCGCATACCGACATGGATTTTACCACCCTTGTGCGGAGCGCTGCCGCCCTCCGGCAAGGGTTTTATGAATGTGCTCGCATCGGCTATGATTCCCTCCCCCGCAGCGTTGCTCCGGTGTGCGCAACACAGCCGGATTGCACAGGGGAGTCGCCGCGGCTGTCGGCTCAGCCGACTACCGCTTCGGCGCATGCAACACTGCCAATTCCGGGGCAGCCGGCAACGGCAGTGCCTATGCAGCCGGATTGCACAGGGGGTGCTGTTTCCGCGGTGCGGAAGCAGCTGCAGCGTACTGGACTTGCACTTGAGCAGGCAATGTTTGCAGAAACGGGCGGTATCAACACGCATAAGGGGGCGATTTTTATCTTTGCCTATCTTTTAGGGGCTGCGGGACGGCTGCTCTGTGCTGATCACCGGTCTTTATCTGTGAGCGGCGGACAGCATCAGCTGACCGCGGCGCTTTGTGCTGAGGTACAGCGGTTAGCAGCCGGTTCGGTTGCGGAATGGAAGACGCAGCTTGCAGCAAAACAACACTATACACACGGGGAGCGGATGTTCCTGCAATACGGCTGCTGCGGGATTCGCGGCGAGGTTGAAGCGGGTCTACCATTGGTAAACCGGAATGCGGCGTATCTGGAGGAGTGCACCTCCGGTCAACTGCCGCAGCGGGATGCGCACCTTTACATACTGCTGCACATCATCGCAGAAAACGAAGACACCAACGTACTTTTCCGTGCAGGAGCCGCTGCATTACGCGATTTACAGACCCGCTGCAGTGCCATTCTCAATTCGGGACTTACCGGCGCAGCTTTATATCATGCGGTTGAAGAGCTTGATGCCTACTGCATTCAACAGCATATCAGCCCGGGCGGATCAGCGGATATTTTCGCTGCGGTGCTATTCTGCCGGAGCGCCGAATCACTTTATCCGCACCTTGTCCTGCCTTCACCCGCTTTGCAGTGAAACTCTAAAAGCTCACCGCCAAGATACCAAGAGTGCAAAGAAACCTCCAAAGGTGAATAAATTGAAGAAATTATTACCCGGCATTAACACCTTCTTATTTTAACGCACTTATTGCAAATCATTTGCAAAAACACTTGCAATTCTTTTGGGTTTTGAGTATATTTGCAAGCGATTTGCAAATAGTGCATGAGGAGGTTATGAAATGAAAAAATATTTTCTTATAACGTGCAGTATAATTATTTCCGCCTTTTTGGTATCGAATGTATATGCAGGCGGAAAGACGGAAAAAGTACCTGAGGGTAAAATTGCTGTTGCGGCGACGTTTGATGCAATGCAGGAGCTTACTAAGGTAGTGGGTAAGGACAAGGTGCATATCTACACTATTATTCCGCCGGGAGTAGAAGCCCATGATTTTGAACCGAAAGCGGGTGATCTTACCTTCTTAACACAGGCAAAAGCGGTTGTCTACAATGGGTTTGGTATGGAACCGTGGCTGAAGGATGCGCTCCATGCGGTAAAGCGGGAAGACATACGTACCATTTGTGCCACTACGGGTATTACGCCTATTGAACTGGCTGAAGGACATCATCATCACCACCATCATCATGGCGATGCTCATGGACACGATGATGATCACGATATGCACGGACATGATCATGATGACTGTGATCAAGACTGCTGTTGTGGTCATGATCATGGCGACGGCAATGTTCACGATCATCATGCCCTCTCGGTTGATCCTCACGCATGGCTCAGTCTGGAATCCGCAAAAATAATGGTAAAAAACATTGCAGCCGGTTTAAGTGAGGCTGATCCGGTAAATGCAGTCTTTTATCAGGCAAATGCAGCAGCTTTTACCGCTGATGCAGATAAAATACTAGTATCGTATCGGGAAAATTTTGCCAAACTTTCGCATCGCCGTTTCGTTACCGGACATGCTGCTTTCGGCTATCTGTGCCGGGATTTTAATATCGAACAGAATAGCGTAGAAGATGTATTTTCGGAGGGAGAACCCAGCGCAAAACAATTAGCAAAATTAATAGATTATTGTAACCAGTATGGGATTAAAACTGTTTTCACGGAAACAGCTGCGAGTCCGCAGGTGTCGAAAACGCTTGCAAAAGAGGTTGGTGCTTCGGTACAGACGATTTATACTATTGAGTCAGCCGAAGACGATATGTCATATATGGAGCGGATGCGCTCAAATATAGAGAAAATTTATAAGAGTTTAGCAGAATAAACCGTATAAACGCAGCTTGTTGTTGTAAGTATCATTTTTCTGGTGATAGTCATTGCAAGGCCTTTACATCTCTCCTTTAGCCGTGCTTTGATTATCACCTTTTTTTATCCGTGCGGAGGGGTAATGCTTACAAGCTGCGCCGGAGGTGTTAATTCGTGCGGATGATTTCATACCCGCGGCACTCTGCGTCAGGGGGTGTTGATTTGTTTCTTGACATCCTTGCGATCATTTTTAATCCCCCCAACGCTAAAAAGGCAGGCAAGCAATACCTCTTGCAATTTATCCTGTTGTATTTACGGCAATATTGGGGAGTATTTCAGGCTGTACAAACCGTATAAACTTAAAAGGGTGTATATTCACTGCATTGGTATACCAGCCCTGTATATCGCTTAAATCGATCACATTGATAGCGGGAATATGCGAAAGCGGAATTACAACTGACGAATCCATCAATATCTGTTCGGCTTTTGCAAGGTACTCAAATCTTTTTTTACGGTTTTGCTCTGCAGAAGCCTTTTTTATAAAGTTTTCGTAGTCCTGATGAGTCCAGTTTGAACTGTTTAAGCTCGAATCGGAGCGGAATAATTCCAAAAAGGCGAGCGGATCTGCAAAATCGGCTATCCACGAAACAAGAGCGATATGATACTCATCCGTTTTTTGCCGTGCATAATAGTCCTCAAAAGGGACAAGTGTAACCTCTACTGAAAGATTGAGGCTTTCCCATGCTTTTTTAAGTAAGTCCGCTTGTTCGGCATAAAAGTCAGTTTGCGGTAAAAGAATTTTAATCGGTTTTTCAGTATCTACCTGCTCAACCTTTTTTAAGAGTGTTTCAGATTTTGCTGTATCTTGTGTATCAACACCTGTTACTGAAGGATACCCAATCAGGGGAAACACCAGTGTTTTTGCAGGGAGCAAATAATTTTTCCGCAGTGTGTCATAAGGAATAGCATGCACAAGCGCTTCTCTCAAGGCTTGACTGCTGCAGGGCGCTGTATTCGTGTTAAAGTACAGATATTCGGTTGCAAACATAGGCGTAACATGAATAGTATGGGCTGCCGCAACCTTAGTCAAATTGACAGAGCCGCATAACCAGTGAACGGAACCTCTGTTAAACGCCTCGGTCATCTCATCAGCATTGGGGTCAAGCAGCAGCGTAATTGACTCAAGTTTTACCGATTGAATATCCCAGTACGCCTCGTTTTTAATCAGCCGGATACGATCATCGCTGCTGCTTTCTATTTTAAATGGCCCGCTTGCAATCGGTATAAAGGCATCTTCAATTTTCTGAAAAACCGACTTTCCTGCCATCTGTACTACGGCTTCCAACTGTGAAGGGTGCACTGCCGAAAATGCATGATGACAGAGAATATTTGCAAGATGTTCGGCAGGATATACCAACGAAATTTTGAATGAAGTGTCGGATTCAGCATAGAGTCCGATTTGTGCGGAGTCTGTGATCTTCCCGCTCCGGTATTCTTTTGCTCCTTTAACGCAATCCAGCAATGAGGAATACGGCAAATCCAATGCAGGGTTTAATAAATTGATAAATGAATCACGGAATACCTGTGCAGTAATCGGGGTTCCATCTTCAAAGGTAAGGGCATCCCGCAAGGTGAATGTCCAGAGCAAACCATCCGAACTGATCTTCCAGCTCTTTGCTAATCCGGCAACAGGCTGCAGCGTATACGGATCGTACACACACAGCCCTTCATATAAGCCGGTCAGCATCTGCGCTTCATTCGCATTATATGCTGCATGGGGGTGTAAATTGGGAATTCCGGAGGTAACAGATACCACAAAATCCTGCTGCTGCGCAAGATTTTCGTTTGGATCAGTTTCTTCCGCGCTCATAAATGCTGAACAACAACACAATACAAACAGTAGAAAATATTTTTTACTCATGGAGCAATCCGAGTTCCTTCATATTGGAGTATTCTTCAACGCTTGCATTATATTCCGCTCTACATTGGTTTGCTTTAATCACTGAATTACGCACGGTTGTCAATTCAATTCTGATTCCCTTTATCTTAGCACGTAATATCACATCCACCGACTTATAATAGTCATCCAGTGCGGTTAATGTTTTTAAGTAACTATTACATACAACAATATACTTATTCAAAAGCTCCAGCAGCTGCTCATTGCTCATACCGGTCAGCCGTTGCTGGATATCAGACGCCCCCGAGGAAAAGCTTTTAAAAACTCGGATAATCTTTGTAAGGTTTCCAATATAATCTTCTATAACAATAATTTCTTTTTTTTGCAAATTACTGATTGGATCCTTAATTGATAAGGTAATTTCATGTTTCTTTTCTTCCATATTAAATGCACGCCGCAAGGCTTCCCAAAACTTGGTAAAAATAGTGGTGTGCGCCTTATAGATGACTTCTTGATTAGCCATAATTTTTGTTAAGCATGCCTCAAAGTGATTACCTGTTGTACCGAGAATACGCAATCCGGTAACAAGTACGGGGCGCATATTTTCCTGTTTATTGGTCTTCTTATCTTCCTTTTGTGCAACATTCAGGTGCTGCAATACTTCACGCCGTAAATGTTCTGAATCAGATCCATAATCTTCTTTCAGAACTTCCAACACAAGCTCGTGGTAAAAAGGAATCTTTTCCTCTTTAGCCGCAAAAGATTTTTTTATGGTTTTTAACAGCTTTATAGGAGCATCAATATCTGCCTGTGTAACTTGTATATCCGGCGGTAAATTTTTCCTAACCGTCAATTTATATTCTTCGCGGTGCAGCCGGGCAAGTTGGCGTAAGGTTTTGTTAATATCGGTGTCAAGCCGTGAAAGATGCCCCAAGGAATCCCTCAGTAGTCCCCCTGTTAAAGAATCCGAAACGGAATGGAGCGATTTACATATCTCGGACATCGCACGGGTGTTCGGGAGGGTTGAATTTTCATTGAGAGCAGACCACTGAAATGTCTTATTCAGTGCGACCATAGCAGCAATACGCTGCGGAGTTAAAAATGAACAGTTGAATTGATATGAGTTAGTGAGAAAATCGATCATGGTCTGATACTGTGCCAGCCGGGAACCGATAACCGTTCCTCGCTCACTGTCTGCAAAACCTTCGTTAATCGGCACTTTGATTTCAGTCATACGGCTGTCGTATTTATAAGGATCATCATAGACAAGCCCTTTTTTCAATAGGTTGCTGCGGAGAATCTTTACCACACTGCCGAGCGCTGCATAGTTTTGCTGCATTTGAGGCAGCAGTTGTTTATTAAATTCTTCCCGCCGTGTAGCGATCAGATGTTCTAACTCTTCAGAAAAATTGTTCATAGATTCCATACGCCTATTATCGGAAGGCGTGGAAAAAAAATGAGACCCTTGACAGCCTAAAATTTCACGGTTATGCTTGAAAGTATATGAGTGGAGGTTGTATGAAAAATTCATTGCCAAAATCGGAAAAACTACCAGTAATACGGCACAGTACTGCACACCTGATGGCAGAAGCCGTGATAAATTTATTTCCCGGAACAAAAGTTGCAATCGGACCTGCTATTGAAAACGGATTTTATTATGATTTTGCTCTCCCGACACCGATCACACAGGATGATCTACCTCGTATAGAAAAAGAAATGCGCCGCCTTTTATCGACCCCGCATGATTTTACAAAGGAAGTAATTACGCGGGAGCAAGCGCTTGAACTGTTTAAAGATCAGCCATTTAAATGCGAGCTTATCAATGATCTGCCGCAAGATGAAGAAATTTCTATCTACCGCTCCGGCAATTTTGTCGATCTATGCAGAGGTCCGCACATTGTCAACACAAAAGAAATTAACGCACAAAGCTTTAAATTGGAAAAAATTGCCGGAGCTTACTGGCGCGGAGATGAAAAACGCCCGATGCTCACCCGTATCTACGGCACTGCGTGGGAAAGTCCTAATGACCTGCAAGCGTATCTTACCATGCAGATTGAAGCGGAAAAGAATGATCACCGGCGGCTTGGACGGGAGCTTGACTTGTTCCATATTGAAGAAGACAATCCCGGTGAAGTATTCTGGCATCCGAACGGCTGGACACTTTACCTAACAGTGCAGCAATATGTCCGGCAGAAGATCAAAGAAGATGGCTATGTAGAAGTAAATACCCCCTTTGTTATGCCGCAGAGCTTATGGCTCCGTTCGGGACACTGGGAAAAATACCAAGAAAACATGTTTATCACCGAAAGCGAAAAACGGATATTTGCACTCAAACCGATGAACTGTCCGGGGCATGTCGAGATATTCAAGCAAGGTATCAAAAGTTACCGTGATTTGCCCCTCAGGATTGCCGAATTCGGTTCGTGTACGCGGAATGAGCCATCCGGCTCTCTGCACGGGCTGATGCGGGTACGCGGTTTTGTACAGGATGATGCGCATATCTTCTGCACGGAAGAGCAGATTTCTTCCGAAGTTGCTAAGTTCTGTAAGCTGCTGAAATCCTTGTACCGGGATTTCGGCTTTGACGAAAACGCTATCCTCGTTAAATTCTCTACGCGGCCGGAAAAGCGGGTCGGGGATGACGCAACCTGGGATAGAGCAGAAAATGCACTGGCGGAAGCATGTAAGGCTGCCGGGCTTGAATACACTGTTGCACCGGGAGAAGGTGCATTTTACGGACCGAAACTAGAGTTTACCCTTGTCGATGCGCTTGGACGCGAATGGCAGTGCGGTACCATACAGGCAGACTATCAACTGCCCGCTAAAGACCGGCTCAATGCTGAGTATATCGGGGAAGACAATGAAAAGCATCAGCCCGTTATGCTGCACCGCGCGGCGCTCGGATCACTAGAACGCTTTATCGGCATCTTGATTGAACAGCACGGAGGAGCCTTGCCGCCGTGGCTTTCGCCCACGCAGGCAGTTGTCGTGCCGGTTGCGCCGCCTTTTAGCGAATATGCAGAGCATGTTGCGGCACAGCTTACAAAGGCAGGCTTCCGTGTAAAGGCAGACATCGGGAACGACCGTATGAATGCAAAAATCCGGAAGTATCAAGAACAAAAGGTGCCGTACCAGCTGGTTGTCGGAGAAAAAGAAAAACAGTCAAACAGCGTTACGGTACGCCGCTTGAGCGGAGAGCAAAAAACAATGACAGTCGATGAGTTTGCCGCCTTCCTCCGGATGAAGACGGACACCGCAGCTGTCAGCGCTGAGTTCTAAAAACCACAGAGGAGCAAATGATGGGGGTCGAAACAGTTTATCAGCAGACCTTGCTGGATTATTCACGGAGAACGGAACATAAGCATCAAATTGATGGAGCAACAGGGATTGAACGCGGGCATAATCCGAGCTGCGGTGATGATCTAACCCTTCTGATTAAACAGAAAGACGGAATAGTTGACGACGCATCATTTTTAGGTGTCGGCTGTGCGGTTTCGACGGCTTCTACGAATATGCTCATTGAACTGATTAAAGGCAAAACGGTTGAGCAGGCGCGGCGCTATCTTGAGGTATTCTTTAATATGATGGCAGGAAAGCCGCAGCCTGATGCTGATTTGGACAGTCTTGGCGATGCGCAAATTTTAGCTTATTTTGCCGAAATGCCTGCCCGGATTAAGTGCGCTACTTTAAGCTGGCATAGCGCACAAGTTCTGCTGCAATAAGTACCGGGCGACGGCTGAAGTTTAAGGAAAGTTTTTAGGGATCAATATATTGAAGTATTTTATTGAAACATACGGATGCCAAATGAATTTTGCCGAATCCGCCGCATTGGAGCAGCTGTTACGGGAACGGAGGTGGGAAGCTGCTCCTGATATACAGCATTGCGATTTGCTGATTATCAATACCTGTTCAGTGCGGATTACTGCGGAAACCAGAGTGTTCGGTAGACTTGGATTATTTTCCGCATTAAAAAAATTGCACGGCTTCCGCATTGTATTGATGGGCTGTATGGCAGAGCGGCTGCATGAACAAATCAAGAAAGATTTCCCCCGGATTGACTATGTTATAGGGATGTTTGAGCGGGATCAGTTTGCCGCTATTTTTGAGGCAGTTGAACAGCAAAAAATGCCGCATACCGGAGCTTCCGGCGCGGCAGCTTCCCTCCACGGCGCTTCTGCTCTCTTAGCAGTACCGCATAGTACCGATATATCTGACCCGGAATCGCCTTGCTTACAAAGCAGTACACAAAAGCAGTATCATTTTTCCGAACGTTCTTACGCGGAAGGTTCTTTTCAAAGTTTTGTGCCGATTATGAATGGGTGCAATAATTTTTGTACCTATTGCATTGTTCCGTATATCCGAGGTAGGGAAATTTCCAGACCCCTTAAAAGTATTTTACAGGAAATTTCTTTTTTAGGCGGGAAGGGGGTGCGGGAAATCACCCTGTTGGGACAGAATGTCAATTCATATCATGGGGTAAGTCCTGCAGGCGTTCCGGTGCATTTTCCGCAGTTGCTGCGTGCCGTATCGGCTGCTTGTGCTGAGGATGATGTAATAAAATGGATACGGTTTTTGTCCAGTCATCCAAAAGATATTTCAGATGAGCTGATTGAGGTAATGGCGGAGGATAGCCGTGTCTGTAAATCGCTCCATTTGCCGATACAGCACGGTTCAAACGAAATTCTTTCACGTATGAACCGCCGGTATACTGTTGAACAATATCTTACCATTGTTGAAAAACTCAGGAAGCAGATGCCATCCATTGTGCTGACCACTGATATTCTCATCGGTTTTCCGGGAGAAACACCGGAGGATTTTCAAAAAACATTGGATCTTATGCGGGAAGTGCAGTTTGACTCTGCATTTATGTATCACTATAATCCCCGTGAAGGGACAAAGGCGTATAACTTCCCGGACAGGATACCGGATGCGGAACGCATAAACCGGCTGCAGCAGGTAATTGATCTGCAGCAAACCATAACCGAACAGCGGATGCAAAAACGGCTTGGTGTACAAACTGCCATGCTCGTTGAATCCCATTCACGGAATAATCCTGATGAGCTGTTCGGACATACTGAGCAGGGGGAGATGGTTGTCTTGACCGAAAAGTGCGATCCCGCTCATATTGGACATTTTATACAAGTTGAATTACAATCCATAAAAGGAAAAACATTCCGGGGCAAACCTCTAAGCCTCCAGCCGGATTTTTAGAAGCTGCATTACCGGAAACCTATTATACAAGGAGGCTGAAATGCCGGGAAAATTATTGTATTTTATCACACTTATATTGCTCATAGCCTTGTTTATGGGCTTTAATCTTGCAAACCGCTGTAATATTTCCGTTATTTTTTATGTCTTTAAAGATGTACCGATTTTTTTGAGTATGCTCTTTGCCTTTTTACTGGGGAATATCGCGGTACTGCCCTTCCTTATCGGCAGCCGGCGGAGAATAAAGAATGCGGAAAAGCAAGCAGCAGTATACCACGATGTTGCACAGGTTGAATTAAAACCTGAAAAACGCTCTTGGTTCGGAAAGAAAAAAAAGGAAAATAACGGGTCGCTCAAGCAGGATGTGTAACCGAAGTTTCAGTTTACTGAGACGGACTCTGCCGCTGCTTTACGGGATGTGTGTCCTGCTGCTTTCGGCAGAAACCGTACCGGATGCTGCGGTTCAAAAGCTCGCTGAAAAAGCTTTTATGCAAAAAAGTGAAGCAGCTGTGCGGCAGGTGTTTGAGCAAGGCTTACATACCCTTCCGGGCGCACAAGTGCAGGTGCAAGCGCTGACTATGCTTGCCGTATATGAGGCTTACAACGGCAGCTATACTCAAGCGGCTGCTCACTACCGCCAAGCTGCTGCGCTGAATACATCTGCAAAAACTGAGCTGCTGTTGGAGGCTGTCCGAATGTTCCTATGCGGCGGCAACTTTAATTCCGCCCGCAGTTTGCTCAGCGAAATTGCTGCAGGGCTGCCTGTCAATACTGAAAATGCGCAGTACCGCACCGCTGCCGTCTATGATGCGTGGCGGCTTTTGGCAGAAGACCGGGCAGACAGGGCATTACCCCTCATTACCGCATATAGCGGAAACAAGGCTTTTTCAGACTACCATCCGGCGCTGCTGTTTACCCTCTGGTGGGTAACCGGTGATGTCAAAGCAAAAGACCGTTTGCTGAAAGAATATCCCTCCGGGATGGAAGCAGCCGCAGTGCAAGGGGATGTAATGGTGCAGCCCTCTTCTTTTTGGTATCTCATGCCCAAAGTCCGTACACAGCCGGCTTTTTCTCAGCCTGATTCGGCAATGACGGCAGCTGCACAGCAGTCGGGAACTTCTGCCGCCTCAGTCCAAGCGGAGAATTTTCGTAGCACCGCCGTTTCTGCCTCAAGCTCCGGCACAGCCGCTCAGCATACCCACGCAGATACGGTTCAGGCAAAAGCGCTTTACTATCAGCTCGGGTTTTATAAAACAAAGCAATACGCCGAACGCCTCGCTGAAGAGCTGCAAAAGAAGCAGTTCCGTCCCATCATAAAAGAGGAAACCAGACCAAGCGGCACTGTGTATTTCGCAGTACTCATCGAAGAAAACGCAGCGGGGGACATTATGCTCCGGCTCAAGGACGCAGGTTATGAAGCCTTTCCGGTTTTCCCCTAGTGCACGACCCAAACCGGCAGCACTGGTTGAGTTAGGTTCTACACTCTGTGCCGTTGTGCTGTCTGCTGTTGTACTGCCTACTGCCGTTATCCTAGCGTCTTGCAGATCAGCGCCCCTGCAAAATGCCGGACTTCCGCTGCCTACCGACACCCAAGCAATGCTTGAATCGGTTTTTGCGGATGGGGTAGTGATGCAAGCTGCTCAAAATTTTCCTATTCCGATGAAGGACTACGACGCCTCTATTTTGCCTAATAATTATCTTTCTTTTATCGCATACAAGGGGCAGGCGCGCATTTACTTTTGGGCGCAAAATCTTTCGTCTTTTACCCTCTATATCAACAACCGGCAAGTACCGGCAAAAAATCTGTGTACCAATATGCCGGTTTGCTTTGATGCCTCGCCCTATATCCAAAACGGCATAAATACCCTCACTATCGCAAACCTTGTTCCGTTGACAGGTGCAGCAGCGGATCACGCCGATAGCAAGCCGGAAGAAGAGCCGCTGCGCACCGCTCAGGATAGCGCATTGCATCATTCCGCTGCGGCGGCGCAAACCGGGAACCAGCCTTCTTTACAGGTACGAATACCCTATCCTGTGATTATCGGAGCGCAGGGGCTGCTGCCGGGAATGCTGCAAAAAAGCCCCACACCTCCTGCCGGAACCCCGTATTCAACGGATGCGCTGGCGCTTGTTGATCAGCTGCTGACAGCAGAGACCGAGTGCGGCTTTCCGGGAGCACAGCTGGTTATCATCAAAAACGGACAGATGATTAAAAATGCTGCTTACGGCACTATCAGTAGGGTAGACAGTACCGGCACTCCGCTGGATTCTTATATTCCGGTAACACAAGATACCCTCTTTGACATTGCCAGTAATACCAAAATGTACGCAGTAAATTTTGCGCTCCAAAAACTTGTGTCCGAAAAGCAGCTTTTTTTAACGGATACCGTTCAGCAGTTTTTTCCTCAATTCAAGGATGCAAAAAAAGATAGGATAACCGGAAAGGCAGACATCACCGTATTTGATTTACTCACCCATCAGTCCGGATTTCCGGCAGGCAGTCCATATACTCAGAAAATCGCTAAACTGAAAAACGCTGATGAAAAAACGCACCGGGAGCATACCCTAGACCTCATTATGACAACACCGTTAGTGTATAAACCGCGCACATCGGTGCGCTACTCCGATATCAATTATATGCTCCTTACCTATATTATCGAAAAGATAACGGGATCAACATTGGCAGACTATGTTACCGCTCAGTTTTACCGTCCGCTCCAGCTGGAACGTATCTCTTTCACTCCATTGCAGCGCGGGTTCACTCTCGATGAAATTGCCGCAACGGAGATATATGCAAAACCGCGTACTGCGGCTGCGCTGGAAAGCAGGCAAAAAACAGAATTGATTCACGGAACCGTGCATGACGGAGAAGCCTACTACGCGCTGGAAGAAATGAGCGGTCATGCGGGGCTGTTTGCAAATGCCGCAAGCCTCGCCGTACTCGCACAGGTAATGCTCAATAACGGCGGTTATGGGACAATGCGTTTCTTTGATCCCTCTGTTGCGGCGTATTTTACCGCTCAGCAATCACTCGTTTCCAGCTTCGGACTCGGGTGGCGGCGGCAGGGTACACAAGAATACAGCTGGGCTTTCTCTCCCCTCTCATCGGGCAGTACCTTCGGGCATACCGGCTGGACAGGCACTCTCACTGTTATTGACCCCGCTGAACACTTAATCATCATCCTGCTCACCAACGCAAAAAATACAGCACCGGCGCACAATACCCGGAACAGCAGGTTTGAAGGCGATTACTATTTGGTAAAACGGTATGGAGCAATTACAACCCTTATTTACGAGGCATTCCGTCAGCCGCCGCAATCAAAACTGGACAGCTTACTTATCGAACTCGCTCAAAAAAAATATGAAATGCTGCTTGAAATCAAAGCCTTTAACAATCAAGGCTACCGCAATGATCTTGCTGCAATCATAAAAACCATACAGCTGCGTGCTGCCGGTTCTGCTGCATTGCGGGCTTTTCTCAACACCGACACGGCACACGCAATCCTATCCACTCTCAATAAATAATAATCAACACTAACGAATACTGGGGGTTCCCCTCACTCCGTTCGGGGCGCTACGTCCGCTGTTCCGCTTCCGCTCCATTCCTTCACTTCGTTCCGGAACGCCTGCGGCGCAGCTCCCATCGCTAACCCGGTCTCCCGCAGCCGTTGCCGCTTAATCAACAACCCCAATGCGGTTTGTGAGTATTACCCCGCCGCACAAATCATCCAGGCATTGCGGCAACCTCATTGCAACTAATCTTCATAATGTCCCCGGCAGGAAATCAGTATAATAACTTTTTCCTCTACTGCATACACAAGTCTATGCTCTTCATCAATCCTACGGCTCCAAAATCCTGTCAGAGAACCTTTTAACGGCTCCGGCTTACCTATTCCCTGAAACGGATCACGGCTGATATCTTTAATAAGAAGATTTATCCGTTTAAGCGTTTTTCTATCTTGTGTCTGCCAGTAAATGTAATCATTCCAAGCGTCAATGTCCCACTGTATTATCTTGTCCGGCATAAACTTAATCCTCTATCAATGCATGCTCTGCCAGCTGAAGTTTACCCGCCTTATAATCTGCCATTTTCTTTTCAAGGTAACAAATATTGCTTTCACTATAGAACGGATCTGTTGATATTTCAAACGGTATTTTTTGTTTCCTGACCGCTGTTTTTGCAAATACGCAAAATGCAGTTGTCATGGTCATGCCAATGTCGGAACAAAAGGCTTCAAACTGTTTTTTTAAGTTCTCGTCCATACGGATATTTATGTTTGTCTGTGCCATAGTAGTAACTCCTGTCTGGTTTATTCGTGCGGAGGTTTTAATACTCCGATGCTTTGAGCCGATATGTTTTGATTGTAAATATATTTATTTGCATTGTCAATATTATGGTTTGTTAGGTAAAGATACATTCGTTATTCGAGAGGATAGGGCATATTCTCAGAATCTATACTTGAGTTTTTTGCAATTGTGCGGCAATTTCCGCAATCTGCTGTCCGGTAAGACCGGCTGCTTCCAATATATCAGATCTGCTGCCCTGCATAAACAAGGTATCGGGAAAGGCGCACACCGCAGTTGCAATCCCGGTGCAATGCTTTTGAATAAGCCCTTCCAGATACTGTCCTACTCCGCCTATGGTACAGCCGTCTTCAATAATAACTACTGCACGATACTTCCGGCCCACTAGTTCCAATAATCGGGCTTCATTCAGCGGTTTTATAAAACGGAGATTATAAATGTCGGCAGCGCTACCGTGGATACTGAGTATCTCTGCAGCCGCAACGGTTTCCGGGTACATTCCTCCCGTACATATCAAAAGTACGCTGCTTTCATCTGATGCTGCGATAAGAACGCCGCAGCCGGTTTCCAGTGGCAGCGCAAATGCGGGACATTCAGAAGCGCATGTATTTTTAGGGTAACGGATTGCAACAGGAGATTCCAGCTGCAGCGCATAGTGCAGCATTGCCCGCATTTCCACTGCCGAGGCGGGCGCCAATACCGTCATGTTTGGAATACTGCGTAAAAAACAGATGTCGTAGAGTCCCTGATGCGTTTCGCCATCATAAGGGACGGCTCCCGCACGGTCGACTGCAAAGATAACTGGTAGCTTTTGCAGCGCAACGTCATGAACTACTTGGTCTATTGCCCGCTGCAAAAATGTACTGTAGATTGCTGCGATCGGCCGTAAACCGGCTGCTGCAAGCCCGGCGGCAAAGGTTACCGCGTGCTGTTCTGCAATACCGACATCAAAAAAGCGGCTCGGAAACCGCTGTTGAAACGGTTCCAGCCCTGTTCCCTGCGCCATTGCCGCCGTAATTGCAGTAATCGAGCTATTAACTTGCGCTTCATCAACCAGCGCCTGAGAAAAAGCCTTAGTAAAAGAATTACTGCTTGCCTTTTCAAGCTTGCCGTCCGCAATATTGAAGGGACCGATACCATGAAATACGGATGGATTTTCTTCAGCAAGCGAATAGCCCTTTCCTTTTTTTGTTTGAACGTGAATCAGTACCGGCGCTTGAATTTTTTTTACATTACGGAAAACTTTTTCCAGTTCTTTTTCATTATGCCCATTTAAAGGACCGACATATTCAAAGCCTACATCGGTAAAGAGGTTGTTTCTATAGAAGATTCCTTTTGCGCCGCGCTTTAGCCGGTGAATTAAAAAGTTAATCCGTCTTCCCAGTATCGGAATCTTCCCAACAGCTAAATCGAATACATACTTGAATTGCTGATACCCTTTACGGACTGTCAATCTGCTTAAATACTCCGAAACAGCCCGTATATTGGGAGAGATAGACATTTTATTATCATTGAGGATAACAACAAGGTTTTTAGTGCTCGGTGTAATGTTGAGGAGGGCTTCAAAAGCCATCCCTCCGCTCAGCGCACCATCACCGATAACTGCTATCACCTTACCGCTTTGGTTCAGAAGCTGCCGGCCCGTTAAAAGCCCTTCAGCAGCAGAAATTGAAGTAGAAGCATGTCCGGTATTGAAAATGTCATGCAGACTTTCTTCCCGTTTAGGAAAACCTGCCACACCGTCTTTTAATCTGAGGGTAGAAAAGCGGTCGTACCTACCCGTGAGAAGTTTATGCGGATAGGATTGATGTCCCACATCCCAGATCATTGCATCGTCAGGGCTGGAAAATACCCGGTGCAATGCGATTGTGAGTTCAATAACCCCAAGATTACTTGCAAGGTGCCCGCCGTTTGCGCTGACTGTCTCCAAAATAACATCACGCATTTCCTGCGCTAGAGTCTGTATATCTTTTCTGGAAAGGCTTTTGAGGTCTTTCGGGCTGTGTATGGATGAGAGTATATTTTTATTCATGTATATGTTCAGTAATGCAGGATCAAGACAAATAAAAAAGGGCTGTATGGAGAGTCACCAACGCCCTTTCTCATCATTAATAAAAGCGGTAGAATAATACGCTCTTAAATAATCTTGCTGTATCTCCTTATTAGCGGCATCATACCCTCTCAAAGGAGGAAAAACCGCAAGATTATTACTTATTCTTATGTCTATTCTTTCGAAGCTTCTTCTTCCGTTTATGCGTTGCTATCTTCTGTCGCTTTCGTTTTTTTCCGCAGGGCACGTGAACACACTCCTTATATATAAAGATAGATGATCATATCCGAACGGCTCTTAAAAGTCAAGACTCCGTATTGCATCATTTGTTCGTGAAAAAAATCGTGGCCGCTGCAATCTTCCTTAAATATTTTCTCTGCATAGCGTTTTGCAGCCGCAATAGTTTTTGTTTTATGCTCATCATGCATCCATCATACCTCTACGCAATTCAGTTCATCCATCATTGCCGGACGTCTTTTATATTTGATACGGAACTCGTCAAGTATCTTTTTGACGAGGTTATTACCGTTGGGGTACGGCAGCATCCGTATGAGATATGCTGCGATTTCAGCATAGGTTGTTCTGCTTGATACCGGTTCTGCCATTTCGCGTATCACCGTTTCATATTTTTCCAATATCCGATCAGGAGCCAAATCTTTTACCTTTTCTTCATAGCGTAAAATGTAGTACAAACTGGGAGCCTGCAATGCCATTTCCAGCAGCCGATCATAGAACCCCTCATAATTATATAATTCATCAAGATTTCTGACATGTGCAAAAATCTTTTCACGTTCTTTTACCCACTCGTCTTCGCTATAGAGGGTTTTCAATTCTTTATAAACTTCAAGATCGCCGCGCTGGTAGTCTAATATCAGATGCCATAACTCATTTTTATAGGCTTCCATTTGATTCGTTTTTAAATACAGTGCTGCCAACTGTTTGCTGTAATCGCGCATTATACCGGGCAAGTCGCCAAACAGTTCTTTACCTTCTTCATAAAGCCGTATTGCTTCTTCAAACCGGTTGAGCCGGATACATTCTTCCGCGTAATATGATCGAACTTGCTCTATACTGATATATTTTTTACAATATTCATCTCGATATTCTTGCGGAAGCTGTAACTGCTCCATAAGTTGAATACGATACAAAACCCAGTTTGACAGTTCATACCTATCGCTGAAATTCATAGGTAAGCTATATACAGATTTTTCATCCTCCGCTCTATCGCTGCCGTCTGATAAAGACCGTATCTGCTCATCACATAGAATCAGTTTATCGTGTAAAAATTCCGGTTCGGAAAAATGTTTAAACAACATCTCCTCAATATACGTTGTAAGATAGTCGGCTATATCTGCTGTGAGGATGTTTTTTATCTGAAAGTACAGCATTCTGCGTGTCGAACTATCACAAGCATCACAGAGAATACGCCAGAAATCAATACAAAGGTATGCCAATGCTCCTGTAGTACCATTTGAATCATCAATATGGAGACTGTTGAGGGTCATAAAGCAAAAGCGGATAAACTCAAACGCCGGCATATATTCTTTACGGTCAATGAGGCCAGTAGCCGTTTCGGATAAGAACTCTTCATATTCTCTATGAAAATTCCATGAAGCCCCGTATGAAATAAAGCCATGCTCATTTTCATTTTGCTTACAAATACGCACAATCTGTTTTTCGTATGAACGCACATCGCTTCGAGAAAGTTGAGTACCGGAAGCTATTTTAAATTTTTGCAGCAATACATCATCTTTCTGTAAGAGTGTAATGAGAAAGTCTTTTATTGTTCTATCATCTGCATGTTCAACAAGGGATGCAATTTCAGCGTTATTCATCATATCTCCTTTTCGTTTGAAAAATAAACCTGTTCGGAAACTTCCGTTTCTGAACAGGTTACCTTGAAATGCGATGTTCTAAATCGTGCTATTTGCGCGATGCGAGAACTCGTCGACCTATTCGAAAACGCAGTTATCGAATAGGTCGAGTATAGGCTGTTTTTGCTTTTTTATGGAAGAGCGTCAACCCGTTTTTTGAGAGTAGGCCATCGGGCATCCCTAAAAATCTAAGTTCAGTTTTGAGAGGTGTTCTATAGTACAACTTGCCATCATTTCGTTTTCAGCCAAAATATATCGTCATCAGACAAACTTTTACCGGTTGTGCGGACAGCTTATTCAAAAAGACGTATAAACGAACTATGCGATTTAAGGATTTTGTAAAAGAACATATTCCGGTTTATAGTGTTTCTGTGGCCTTGGCGATTGCTTCCGTGTTTTTCGGGTTGTTGCCGTATTATGCGGTGTACCGGCTGCTGCTGCGTATTGTGCAGGGCTGCAATGGGCGGACGGTGTTGTGGTATGCACTGTTGATTTTGCTGTCGCTTGCGCTCGAAATCCTGATGCACTGTCTTTCAACCGCTCTTTCGCATAAGACGGCGTTTTCTATTTTGAAAAAAGTGCGGCTTTCCATTACGGAAAAAATGATGCGTATGCCGCTGGGCTACATGCAAGCAAAAGGGAGCGGCTACTTTCACAGCCTCTTGATTGACAGCCTCGAGCACCTCGAATATCCGCTTGCGCACGCAATCCCCGAAACGACTTCAAACGTCCTGCTGCCTGTCAGTGTTATCGCGCTGCTTTTCAGCTTCGACTGGCGGATGGGGCTTTCGGTATTGATTCCCGCCGCGCTGACGCTGCTGTTTTATCTTCCGATGTATATCGGCATTATGAACGAATTTGCTGCTACCTATTATACCATGCTCGAAAATATGAACGGGAGAGTTATTGAATATATCCGCGGAAATAAGGAAATCAAAATTTTCGGGAGAGAGGATGCGGCGCTTTCCCACTATGAAACCTCCATCGACGAATATAAAACGGCAACGCTGCGACTTTATAATCGAATGTATGTTGCAGCGTCTCCTTCGATTGTTTTACTATCTTCGCTTTTGGCAAGCGTACTGAGTGTCGGCGGCTTTTTATATTGCGCCGGCAGTTTAAGTGCACACTTGTATTTGTTTTCCGTGTTGGTGTCTGTCGGGATCGGCACTTCGCTTTTGAAGTTCACGGAATTTATGGATAACTTTTATTACATTAAAAACGGCGAACGCCTCATCAACGAAGTTCTCTCTGTTCCTGAATTACAAGAACCAGATACAGCCGCCGGTGAAATACCGAATAACGACATTGCACTGCATCATGTTTCTTTTGCGTATGAAGATGTCCAGGTGCTGCATGATATTTCACTTGTGTTCCCTGAAAAAACAAAGACGGCGATTGTCGGGCATTCAGGTTCCGGTAAAACGACCGTCGCGAATCTTATTGCACGCTTTTGGGATGTACAGGAAGGAAGTATAACAATAGGCGGTGTTGCGTATCGAGATTTATCTTTGGATCAGCTGATGCAGCGGGTCAACTATGTAACGCAGGATACTTTTTTATTCAACATGACGATTATGGAAAATATACGGCTTGGGAAGCCCGATGCTTCCGATGAGGAAGTGATTGAAGCGGCGAAGAAAGCTCATTGCCACGAGTTTATCATTGCGTTTGAGAATGGCTACAATACGAGTGCAGGAGATGATGGTGCAAAATTGTCGGGAGGTCAACGGCAGCGGATTATTATTGCACGGGCTTTGTTGCGAAACGCACCGATACTGATTCTTGACGAAGCAACCGCTTATGCTGATATGGAAAACCAGCACAAAATTCAAAAGTCGCTTGAAGAATTGTGCAAAGACAAAACGCTCATTGTAATTGCACACCGGTTATCAACGGTTACCGGCTGCGATCAAATTATCGTGATGAATAACGGAACGGTTGCTGCAACGGGAACACACGGCGAACTGTTGAAGCAATCACCGCTGTATGCAAAGCTGTGGAGTACGCAGGTGCAGAGCCGGAACTGGAAGCTGGAAAGGGTAATGGGGGAATCGGTATGTTAAAAACGGTGCGGGATTTTATTAAGTTGATTATTTATGCGCTCCGATAAATTTATCACCGTTAAAGTGAATCATGTGTGTCGGATTATCTGCAATCCATACCTCCGTTTCCCATGCTATGTCACCGATATAGTGCGCAAATACCTTTTTATCGGGAAAAGCAGAAATATATACTTTGTCAATCATGACGGATGAAAAGAGTGCTTCAAGTTCAATATAGCGTTTGCTATCGACCGGGCCATGAGAAGTAACTGATTCAATGAGTACCAACAAGGCTTTTTCTTTCGCGTATAAAATTACGTCCGGCATTTTTCCGTGTTGCTGTATATTAAACAATAAATTTCCGGCAAGCTCTTGATCGTAATATCCCCATTTTTCACCGGTATCACCTACGTACACAAGTAAACTTTCCGGCAAAAATCGAGGTGCCATTTGTTCAATAATATCTCGAATTAATTCGCTATGCTTTCCCGGTGAGATTTGAATTGAGTGATTTTCTTTTATTTTAATCGAAACCATCTTCATTTGACGTTCATGCGCGTATTGCTGTATAAGTGTCGGTTTTTGTTTTATAAAATCATCAAGCATTTTAGTAAAATCTTTTGTTTTATATAATTTGATTATTTGCAATGCTTCGGCTGATATTTGATATACGGCATTGGGACTATTAACCGGTCGTGCAGGATCGTCTGGATTATAGAGAGCTATTCCTGCTTGTACCATTTGATGAGTACTAAATCTCCTAAATGTTTCGCGCGTATTTGGGGCATATATTTTATTATAATATTTTTTTGCAAAGTTCATCATTGGGGTAATACCCATCAACGGGTTTTCAGCATTTTTCCACTCTTTTTCCGGTGTCATATTTAAGAGTGAAAGTAGGCAATATGCTGTCCGTTCATTTTGCTGTGCTTTCGGCATTCCAAACAAAGTAAGCAGATTAATTGCCTTTTCAATTTTTTGTTGTATTTGTTCGTTTAGTTGCATAATGCGATAGACTCCACACGTGAATCAAAAAGCGGTTGATTCCATTGATTTGATTGTTGCAGCCGTTTTCCCAGCTCTTTTAATTTCTGTAGATTAGGATACGGGATGTTTCGTAAATCTGTTGCATTTACTTGGGTATGACCGCTAAATAGTCGAAAATTTCTATCAATATACGTTGAATTAAGCCAACAAATTAAGCCGTATGAAATATCCTCAGGTAATGAAGCTTTATTTATATGAAAAATATTCAGGTGATTTTCAAACGCAATACCATCAGTTATAAAATCTTGCGGCGTAATAAGTGAAGCAATAATACGCTTGGGTTCTTCTTTTGTTGAAAAGCGCTTTACTGCAACATAAAAACCTTTTGGGAACAGTAATTTAGCAACATCTTCAGAATATAAAATTGCATTAGGCTTTTTTGATTGCTTTGGCCATTCAAGACGGAAATGTCGTAAATGAAGAGGATATATCAGAGGATAAGCTCCGTCTTGATAGTCTTGTAGTAAAATATCCCGTTTTCTGAAATCTACAACCGGTCCGGTAGAAACATTGATATGTAAATCTTTCAAAGTTGAATAACTGGAAAATGTTTCCGTATGAATCTTTTTTTCTTCGGGAATATGCAAGTATTTTTCTTTATCAAATGGATTAAGAATTTGAGAAAAATCAGCATCAAATACTTTAAAATCTGCAAACGACTCATCAGTGCAATAAGATACGCTTACTTTTTCTTGCTGTACATTTTTTTGCAGCATAATAATAATATTTTCCTGCAAAACCGCTTCATCCTTAAATGCTTTACTTCGCGACTTAAACAGATGGATATGTTTTATTGCACAGTGTTTCAAAATAAACTCTCGAAAGGGTTTATAATAAACACCATTACAAAAGCTTCTTGGAATAATAGCAACAATATGCCCCAAGTCTTCAGTAATTGCAATAGCGGCTCCGATAAAGGCAGTGTATAAATTGACCGTCTCAAGACCAAAAACACGAGCGGCATGACGTTCCATAGAATGAGTTACTATTTTTTTATAGGGTGGATTCATAATGACATGGGTATATGTCTTGTTTATATTCCATGTGTATTCAAATGCCGTTTTTGTAAGGAAATTTTCGGAAATTATTTCATAATCGGCTTTATTAAAACATGCACATGCTATATTTTTCTCTAATGTTTGCAATACCGATTCATCAATGTCGTATGCAGAAACAGAAACATCCGGCGCTTTCCAGTTTTCCTGCCGAATCCGTTCTAAAAAAGTGCAGGAAAGTGCTCCGATACCGGCTCCGGGATCGAGCAACCGTATTTTTTGATCGGTAACCGGAAATAAAGACGCCATAAAGCGGGCAATCGGATAGGGGGTAAAATATTGCCCTAAACGTGCCTTGTGTTCTATAGCGGTATTTGCCGCATGAGTAAGTCTTTCTTCCTCCAGTGTCTCTGCCAGTGCAAACATACTGTCTTATAGCATATTTTGAGATTTTGTGGGAGAGGGAAAAGAATATGCCTGAAGATTTCGCACTTACATTATAAATGCTGTATTCTATATATTAGTTTACGCATTCCATACGCTTACCACGTTTTAAAGCAAGTCATTATTATGAAATGATTTATACGGTTATAATATAGAATCACTGATATGGGGACTAGAAAATCAATTAAATTTATCATATAATGTATACTCGCAGGGGTATGTAAATGATTCTAGAAGATTCTTACTTTTATATAGATTTTGATGATGAAAACGCTATTTTTTCTAAATTTAATGATTATGCTAACAAGACTAAGAAACAGGTATATGTAGTGAAAAAAGCTTTAGCTACTAATTATTCTTATATGTATGATAATGCATGCGCTGTTTTAATTCCGAATTGCAGAATAATGATTACTAATTTAAAAGAGGAAGAAAAAGATTTTACTACATACTTTGAAGACTTCATTGAAGATCTGGGGGTCCTTTCTGATAAATATAATTATCGAGAAGTTTTAGGTCGGCCCCGTGAATGGAAAAATCTCATAAAAAAATATGGCTATAATGATATAAAAAAGGACGTTAAGGATATAATTGATGATATACAAGAGAATAATCAAGATAATATACGAAAAATTGAATTATTAACATCGCTTTTAATAGGAAGTATTAATGATATAAAGAGAATTGGAAAAGAAACTCCTGTTACCCTTTTGGATAAGGTAAAGAGAAAAATTGTATTGTTTGATGGTACTCAAAGCAATTTTATCTATAAGAATTATAATGATAAAAAAGAAATACGGATACAAGGTTTAGCAGGAACAGGTAAAACAGAATTATTACTTCATAAAATTCGAGAACTATACATTAATGAAGCTGAATACTCAATAGTTTTTACTTGTTATAATACTATTCTAGAAGATGATATGCATTTTCGTATTCCAAAATTTTTTAATTTCATGCGAGTTGAAGAACAAATTGAGTGGAATAAGCGACTGTGGATTATGCGTGCATGGGGGTCAGGGAAAAATTATTCATGCGGAGTTTATAGTTTTATTTGTCAGAAGTATGATATTCCTTTCTCCCCATTTGGAAAAAATACGCCACGATTTGATATTTTATGTAAAGAAGCTGTAGAAGCATTAAAATTAAAGCAACCACCTATCGAACCGTGTTTCGATTATATTTTTATAGATGAGAGCCAAGATTTTGCTGAGCCTTTTTTTGAGTTATGTTCAATGATTACCAGAAAACAACTTTTCATTGCTGGTGATATTTTTCAAAATATTTTTGAAACTAATATATCTACCGCAAATACTGATTTCATATTGAGTAGATGCTATAGAACTGAACCTAAAACACTTATGCTTGCGCATGCAATTGGTATGGGTTTATATGAATCCCCTCCATTGCGCTGGCTTGACGATTCAGAATGGGAAGCTTGCGGATATATCATTAATAAAGCTAATGGTAAATATATTTTAACTAGGAATCCAATACGTAGATTTGAAGATATAGAAGTGAATTATAAGACATTAACACTAACAAAATATAATAATGATAATACTATTATTGACGAAATTGAAGCATGCATACAAAGAATTAAAGCTAATAATCAATCACTAGTACCAGACGATATTGCAATAATTTTTTTAGAAAGCGATATGTTTCATAATTATCATACAGCAAATTTATTGGAAAGTATGTTATATGAAAAATTTGGCTGGTCGGTCAATAAGGGGTATGAAACAAAGCAACGACAAGAAAATACAATTTTTATAAGTAACATAAATAATATAAAGGGGCTTGAGTTCTGTTTTGTTTTGCTTATTTCTGAAAAAAAAATAACAACAAACTTTCGAGTAAGAAATGCAATATATATGGCTTTGACACGATCCTTAATTAGTTCTTATTTTTTTATTAATGAAAAAGAAAATGAAAAGTTTATAGAAATATATAGTAAAGCAATAAAGCAAATAGAGCAAAATAATGCAATAATTATTCAAGAACCTTCACAGGAATTAAAAGAAATTATAAAGACAAATTTCGTAAAAAGAAAAAATGAAAAAAATGATATACAGGAAATAATAGAATATCTTTCAGCAGCTTATAATTTAACATTAGAACAGAAAAATGATGTTAAGATGTTTTCAAAGAAAGCCTTACCAAAATCAATGAATAGAAATGAAATAACAGATAGAATAGAAAAAATTATTCAGGCAGTGGTAAAATAATGAATCATGGAAAAGAATTTAGATTCTACGCTTATAAGAAGATGATAAGCTTCACACATTCTATAAGATCACGAAAAGATATTATTGAATTAATTTTAAACCTTATAACAAAAGAATATTTGTCCGATAGTCAACATAAGCAAGATATATCTATTATTTTTTACATGGCTAAAATGGTACGAGTTTTTATTTATGAAAGACTAGATAAAATACATTCATTTAATATTCCATTTTTAATAAAAGGAACGCATGATGGTTTTGGATTTTTTAATAAGCAGAATATACTAATCACTGCAGAAATTGTTTCTTTCCTGAAAGCAGTGTTTTATCAGGTTGATATAGCAAATCCTAAACTTTACAGCAATATTGAACACATTTTTGATATACTGAATGAATATAATATTAAAGAAGAGTTATTCGATAGTTATTTTGGATTAATTATAGATTTACTTTCTTTTGAACCAGGTTATTTACGATATGATCATGATGTAGATAACATAAAAATCAACCATCCTGAGTATCATATTGATTTCAATTATTCACAAAATGGAACGTTTAAACTTGGTTTAAATAAAATACTATCAGAGTATGATTTTATAAATCTTGTCGATATACAATCTTGTAAGATATTTTTTATAAATAACTAAATACTATACATTAGTTGTTTTGATGAATAATTTTTATTTATCTTAAAATACTATTTACAGATTGATAAGGACATATTCTTCCAAAATCATGGATTCCGTATTAAAATTATAAAGTTACATCCTATAATAATGTATGCGCAGTATATTATATTTTAAAACAAGTTGTTATTATACAATGATTTATGCAATTATAATACGAATTCTCTGCTTCCCAAACGGACAAGGATGTCCATGGTTCCACACAGCAGCGATGTTTTTTTCTCCGCAAAAAACTCGCGTCCAAGAATTGGACAAGGATGTACATTCAGAAGCGGCACGGATGCCATTGGTATTAAAAACAGCAGCGATGTTTTTTTCTCCGCAAAAAACTCGCGTCCAAGAATTGGACAAGGATGTACATTCAGAAAAGCGGCACGGATGTCGCTGGTATTACACAGCAGCGATGTTTTGACGTAAGGCAAAACTCGTCGTCAAAAATGTACAAGGATGTACATTTTTGACAGTGCGTGAGGGATTGCAGCGGTAGCCATCTTCAAGCGTTGTACTTCCGTGTACAACGCTTGAGAACGAGTTTGACTTTTTAAAATGTCAAACTCGTTTCTTAATGGAACCACGTCCGTCCGTGGACGTTCTGAAGCAACAATTTTTGCAGTGCTGTTTAGAACCGCCGTCAGCCATGGCGGAGGTATGAGGAGAAACACTGTCTCTATAATGCAGTAACGGCAAAAAGCTACAAGCGAAAAGCCCGCCGGTTTACGCTGCGGCACATAATTGTGCGGCGTAAACCGGCACGCCCGAAATCATACTATTATAATTAAAAAATATAATTTTACTCATAGCCTCACATTTCCACTTATGCTTGCAGTCAAAATATATCGTAGGAAGACAATGTTTCGTTTGTTGTACGGACAGCGGACGGGAAAATGATATAGAATTGCAGAAATGGGGGAATCGGTATGTTAAAAACGGTGCGGGATTTTATCAAGTTGATGAGCGGACAAAAGAGGGCACTGTATGCTTCGCTTGTGTTGAGCTTTTTTGACGGCTGGCTGATTGTGGTTCCTTTGCTGGCAGCGTTTCATATTACTGCGCGGATGCCGGAATTTAATCCTGATGTTGCGGAGGCTTTGACAATGCCGGTAATGATCCGGTATTCGCTGATTATGTTGGCGAGTATTCTTGCCCGCATCGTGCTGCGCTACCTTGTTTCGTGTCTGCGGTCGGGCGCTTCTCAAGGATGCACCGATTATCCTCTTGGATGAGGTAACGGCAAATGTCGATGCGGAAAATGAGCAGCTGATTCAAACGGCTTTACAGGAACTTTTGAAAAATAAAACGGTGATTATGAGTGCGCATAAACTTTCTACTATACAGAACGCGGATCAGATTCTCGTGCTGGAAAACGGAACAATCAGTCAGCGCGGCTCTCATGTAGAGCTGATTGCACAAGAGGGGCTATATCGGCGGCTGTGGGATATTCAATATGAAGCGGAGCGGTGGAGAATGTAGGGGGAAACACACAAAGGATTCTCTATGATGCGCATAGCCCTAATGATTTTAAAAGGATCTGGCAACTTGCCAAGTATTAGTAGACACATTAAATTTAATGGGCGTATTACGGAACCGACACGGATGTCGCTGGTTCTATACAGTAACAAGTTTGCAATGCAAATTTGCAGCCTAAAAATACCTGTGTATACACCAGAAAATAAAATAATTTTTCTTGCAGATTTTTCCTTTTCGTGCTATAATTAGCTCCATACGCGATTTATTGTTGAACACCGGTTTTTAGCCGGTATTCACGATAAATCCGCA
>NZ_JBQNBW010000034.1:0-29742 GCF_052169735.1 Treponema sp. | reverse complement strand
GAGGTTCTTGTGTTTGTCGTCTCCTTGCTGCACTCTGCTTACCGTTCATGCGTTCTTTGTTCTTTTACATGCTTTATTTTTGCTTAGCCTATAGTTTTTTTTATAAAGGTTGTATATAATTAAAGTTATGAATCCTCAATATTCAACTTTTGATAAGCTGGTTGATTCTCTTTCGACAGAGGAAGCTCAGATGATGCTTTCAAATATTGCCGATAGTATGAAGATGTCGGCAGATATTCAAACTGATTCTCAGCAGGAACCTCTTTTGATGGGCGGACAAGTTAAAAAAGAGGCTCGGATAAGTGATGAGCCGTTTTTTATTCGTTTTTTTCTTCGTCTGAAATCGTTTTTTAAATCTATACCTATTGAAACTATATATGAGGAAGAACTTATCCGGCGAATTGGGAAAGATTTGCAACGTAACTATAAGCAATATATAAATATCAAACTAAATGTTTTTACCGATGCATTTTATGAGTTGTTGCGTGAGTTGCGGAAAACTCAACTGTTTTTTACTTCTCTTTTATCCGCCTATGATAGTGATAAGGGAGATTTTTATTTATTAGCAAGTTCCTTTGTCGCTCCTGATGTTTATGCAAAATTAATGTATAATACCGATCCTTTTAGTGCTGCAGCAGGTTCTGATGCAACTACTAATTTACGAGCTGATTTTTTAAAAAAAATAGATGATACATTTTCACTCATGACTGCTGACTATAAAACTACAATGTATCAGGCTGCAAATGCGATTGAATGGATGCGGCATTTTTGTGACCTTGCTATTGATAAAGCTGTGCTTAAGTTTATGCAGGATGTCTCGGCTGCACATACTTGTTCTGTGTATTTAATTGCTACTGAGCTCGATATGCTGGCATCAGTGTTAGGTGTATCAAAGCCTATTCCTGATGTTGTATTACAAACGCTCTTTTTATTGTCAAAACAAGATAGACTAAATGATAAACAGCTGAATCTTTCTCAAGAATCTGTTGAATTTATTTCGCAAGCTTCTCATGCGCTGGAAGCGATAAAAGGATTTTCTGTGAAAGTTCCAATACTTGATTTGGCTCGCTATGCCTCAAAATCTATCCATTGGCAAGCACAGCAGCTTGAAGCCGGTGAAAATTGGTTTCAGCTTTTTAAAGCTGCGTGGAAAAAACGCTTTAATGAGCGGTGGCAACTCTGGGCTGCTGAACAAAAGCGTCTTCATTTAAAGCAGGAGATGTTGAGCTTGCTAAAACAGGAGCAGTTAGCATCACTGATGTATAAGCCATGGGAGAATGTATGGCTGACGTTACACTTCAGACGTGAATTTTCACTGAGTTTCCTTTCTTCATTTTTCTCAACACTCTATCCTGAAACATTGCAGCCGGTTTTAAAAACGCTCTTGATGGAAGGTAATTTTTATCGTCGGGAAAATCTTGCAGAATACACTAATGCTTTTACTGTATTGGAAAAACAGCACAGTAGTATTGCTACCTTTGAATCCCGATTGTCGCCCGAAGGGGAAATAGGCGCTTCTTTTATCGAATTAACAGAGAGAACTGCAGCAACGCTTAAAAGTAAGAATGGACTCGAAACATTGATGAAGAACACTGAAACGGATGCTAAGCAAATTATTGCATCTTCGCTGGGCACTCTTAAAACATTGATTGCTCTTTTGAATGGATTTATCGAAGGTAATAAAAATAGTATATATGCTCCGCTTCTGAACTGGACTATTATCCAGGGACCTCATAATATAGAATTTAGAGCACAGGTAGAGAACGTGAAGAATATATTGCAAAAGACTGTTGTATTGCTTTCTGAGGCTGAGAAGATAGAGGTTGATTTTTAAAGTGTTTTATGCCTATGGCTGGTAGATAATTATGTCGATACCTATAATATGTAATAGTTTATACTAACAGAGAGCTTTGATGTAATCAAACTCTGTGTGTTTATAGGTTATAAGTTAATAAAAAGGTGCGAATGATAGGAAAAATTTGCTTGACAAAAGTATACAGCAACATATACTCTAATAGGGGGATGCTATATGGCAGAGTTTCTTAGTGACCATAATTTTGACCGTTTTAAAGATTTAATATATAATGAAAGCGGTATTACCTTTTCTGTAACTAACCGTTCTATTTTGGAGAGCCGTCTGAAAGATCGATTGCGCGAGAATAAGATGGACGATATTGATCAGTATTATAAGATTTTAACTTCAAATAAGGAAGAACTAAAAATTATGTTGGATTCGGTTACTACCAATCTGACCCGCTTTTTTAGAAATCAGCCTCATTTTGATGCCTTGATCAATTATGTTATTCCTGCGATTGTTAAAATAAAGCAGGGGCTCGGACAAAAACAAATTCATATTTGGAGTGCCGGCTGTTCCACAGGGGAAGAACCCTATACCATTGCGATGGTAATGAAGCGGCATTTGCCGGCAGGTTATACTGCGGATATTTTAGCTTCCGACCTTTCATTTAAGTCTCTGTTTGTTGGAAAACAGGGATTTTATCCTGACAGCCGAGTCGTGGGAATTCCTGATGATTATCTTGCACAATATCTCACAAAACAAGGCAATGGTTATCAAATGAATCCTGAGATTATGCAAATGGTTAAATTTGATTATCATAATTTAAAACATGATGCAAACAGGAATAATATAGATATTCTGTTTTGCCGAAATGTTATTATTTATTTTGATGAGGCGGCGCAGCAAGGGGTGATTAACCGTTTTTGGGATGCGATGGCGCCTCATTCGTTTCTCTTTATTGGGCATTCGGAATCGTTATTTGGTATGGATACAAAGTTTGAGTTCTTGAAGACAGAATGGGCTTGTTTGTATCAAAAAAATGTAAAATAGAGTTCTAACGATGGAACTATATATGGGAAAGGACAGATAGACTTTTGATATATCTAATGAAATGCGGGAGGTTGATTTAATTATGGATGATATAAAAGTTTTGATAGTTGATGACTCTGCCTTGATGCGCAGTTTAATTGGAAAAATAGTAGATGCTGCTCCAGGATTAGTTGTCGCTGATAAAGCGATGAATGGTCGGTTTGCTTTGCAAAAGCTTGAACGTGTGCAGCCTGATATTATTGTACTTGATCTTGAAATGCCGGAAATGAATGGAATTGAGTTTCTGCGTGAGCGGAAAAAGCTCAAGATCGACATTCCTGTGATTGTTCTTTCCAGTATTGCAAAAGAAGGCGCTCGTGTTACGATGGACTGTTTGGAACTTGGTGCGAGTGATTTTGTTACAAAGCCTTCAGGTTCTGAATCGGCAAACTTAGCTACGGTTGCTGCACAGTTGGTAGAGTTTTTACAAGCTTATGGTAAGCAATATCAAATGAAGAAAGGCTCTACCACAGCATCAAAGCCTGCAAGCAGCTTTGCTCAGAATTATACGCATACAGCTACTGCGTCACGGACACCTAGTTCTGCTGCTGTAAGCTCTACCGTATCCTCAGGATCGGTATTCGGGAGCGCTCCGGCGACGGGCGCTAAGCCGGCACAGATGCGCCAGCCTGGAAAACTTGAAATTATTGCTATCGGTATTTCAACTGGAGGACCGAACGCATTACGTGAGGTCTTTGCGGAATTGGATCCAAAATTGCCGCAGCCGATAGTGGTGGTTCAACACATGCCTCCCGGATTCACTTATGAATTTGCCAACAGCTTGAATAAAATATGCCCATTGGAAGTGAAGGAAGCTCAAGAAGGGGATTTGGTGAAACCCGGACGTATTCTTATTGCGCAGGGAGGTAAACACCTTGTAGTTGAAAAGAAACCGCTGGGGGTTATCGCTCATATTTCGGATGCCCCGCCGCAAAGCGGACACCGCCCGAGTGCAGATGTCTTATTTGCTTCTGTAGCAGATCAGTTCCAGAATAGAGCACTCGGTATTATTATGACCGGTATGGGAAAAGACGGCGCAGCGAGTCTTACACGGCTGTATCAGGAGGGATCTCGTACTATTGGACAAGATGAAGCCTCTGCCATTGTGTATGGTATGCCGCGCGTTGCTTTCGAAATGGGCGGTGTTATGGAGCAGGTTTCTTTAAGTAATATGGCATCGGTTATCAACAAGTACGGAAGAGAATTTGCATAGACTTATTTATTGCTTTGTGCTAATAACAAACGCCGATTAATCCTAGGATGGATTGATCGGCGTTTTGCTTTATAACTGCCATGAAAAAGAGTAAACCTTATCATACCGGCAGTCATTGTTTTTCTATAAGGTATCTTATAATTTTGCGAGATATTCGTTCATACTCGCAGCTGCTTTGCGTCCTTCACCCATTGCAAGGATAACGGTTGCGGCACCAAGTACGATATCACCGCCGGACCATACAGCTGGAATACTTGTCTTTTGCTGATCATCAACAATGATATTTCCGCTCTTTTTTACCTCAAGCCCTTCAGTTGTTTTTGCCATCAAAGGATTAGAACTATTGCCGAGCGCTACAATTACGGTATCAACAGGAATTTGGTGTTCGGTACCCGGAATAGCAACAGGACTGCGCCGTCCTGACTCATCAGGTTCTCCAAGTTCGTAATTTAATACTTCAACAGCACAAACTTTTCCATCTTGATCGCCGATGAACCGTGTTGGATTTTGCAAAAAGAGAAATTCTACGCCTTCTTCTTCTGCATGGGCTATTTCTTCTGCACGGGCGGGCATTTCTTTACGGGTTCGCCGATAAATACAGTATACTTTTTCTGCACCGAGGCGGTATCCCATACGGGCAGCATCCATTGCAACGTTTCCGCCGCCGATAACAGCAACGATTTTTGCCGGATATAGCGGGGTGTCAGCCTTATCCTCTTGATATGCCTTCATAAGGTTTGCACGTGTTAAATACTCGTTTGCACTGAAAACACCGATGAGGTTTTCTCCTTCGATATTCATAAACTTGGGTAAACCAGCTCCGGTACCGATAAAAGCGGCATCAAAACCTTGTTCTTTTAAAAGTTGCTCCAATGTTGCTGTTCGTCCTACTAAAAAGTTGGTTTCAAATTTAACTCCCATCTTTTTAAGGTTTTCTACTTCTTTTGCAACGATGGATTTAGGAAGACGGAATTCTGGAATACCGTATACCATAACACCGCCGGTTTTGTGAAATGCTTCAAATACCGTTACTGCATGTCCGGCACGGCGGACATCAGCCGCAACTGCAAGCCCCGCCGGTCCTGAGCCGATAATAGCAACCTTTTTACCTGTGTCAGGAGCAATCGGCGGTATGGTGGTTTTATCATTATTACGTTCCCAGTCGGCAACAAAGCGCTCAAGTCTGCCAATAGCAACAGCCTTATCAACCGACTTGTGCATTTTGCCTACAGTACATACGGATTGACACTGCTTTTCTTGCGGGCATACCCGTCCGCAAATGGCAGGCAGAAGATTGGTTGTTTTAATGGTATCGACCGCAGCCTTAAAATCTCCTTTTTGGATACAGGTGATAAACTCCGGAATTGGAATTCCAACCGGGCAGCCGTTTACACAGGGACGATTTTTACAGTTTAAGCATCGCGCTGCTTCGATTTTAGCTTGTTCATCGGTATATCCGATTGCAACTTCATCCATGAGCCGTGCCCGTGCATGGGGTTCAAGCACCGGCATCTCTTGCATCGGGATATCCCTCCGGTCTTTCATGGTTAATTCTTTATCTTTTAGCGTATCCCATAAAACCTTTGCTTTGTTTGCAAGTTCTTCACGGGGGATATATGTGTGTTGTGTATTATTTTCGGTTTCCATTTCATACTCCTTGGTGATTATTTTTATTTATTGTAAGCCGATTCTGCACACATGCCGGTCGTGATCTTCTCGCGGTTTAAAGGCTTTCATCCGCATCATCATATTATCAAAATCAACCTTATGACCGTCAAATTCCGGACCATCAACGCATACAAACTTTGTCTGTCCATCAACGGTAACACGGCAGCCGCCGCACATTCCGGTACCGTCAATCATAATCGTGTTTAAAGATACAACGGTATGGATATTGTATGGACGGGTTGTTGCGGCGCAGAACTTCATCATTATCGGCGGCCCAATAGCAATAACCTCTTGAGGGGGAGCGGCACTCTCGCAAATCTCTTTTAAAGGCTCTGTAACGAGGGCTTTTCGTCCGTAGCTGCCGTCATCAGTTACAATGATCAGTTCATCGGCAATTTTCCGCATTTCTTCTTCAAAGATGACGAGCTCTTTTGTGCGTCCTCCGATGATGATAATCACCTCATTGCCTGCGTGCTTGTATGCTTGCGCAATCGGGTGGAGGGGGGCTGTTCCAATTCCGCCGCCGACACAAACAACTTTCCCCAGCTTTTCGATATGGGTCGGATTTCCCAGCGGACCAAGAATGACAGCAATAGCGTCGCCGACATTCTTTTGACAAAGCTTAATGGTGGTTGCTCCGACAGCTTGGACGACAAGCGCGATCCATCCTTCTTGCGGGTTTGCATCCGCGATTGTCAGAGGTACCCGTTCGCCAAAATCAACATCAAGCTGAATAATAACAAACTGACCTGCTTTCCGCTGCCGTGCAATTTCCGGCGCTGCAACGCGTAAGTAAAAGACTTCTTTTGAGAATTGTTTCTTCTCTAAAATAGTGTGAATCATTATACCTCTTCGTACTCTAAGAAAATTTGGCAAATCTATCTAGTTCTATTAGATAAAAAACCGCCTATATTCTATCTATATCGAGTTGAAATATCAATATGCTGCTTTCGGTATCAGGGATTTCCCATTATAACGACTGCAATGCCCACTCGCATCCTTTAGGTTGTGTGGAGCATAGGTGCTTGATACTGAAAGAACCTGTTAAAAAAGAAACCCCGGCTTTTACCGTTTCGGGGCAAGACCGGGGCTTTATGATAAAGGAGCCGATGTTTGTTAGTAGGTATTATTTGTGGTGAGAGTTAAAGCTCTCATGCTACATCGTTTTTTTGATTACCAGCTTTCTTGCCGAATAACATAGTCGCCAAATGCGTGCTCTGCTAAAGCTTGTTTTACATTTTCAAGATCCGATGGGCGAATGCCGGGAAGTACTACCCGTACTGAGGTTTCCGTACGTTCATAGGCTGGTTCTAACCCTGCTTTGCGTAAGTCTACAACAAGCCGTAATGCATTTTCTTCCCGCGTAAAGGCTCCTAGCTGAATTCTCCACAGTACTCCGGGTGTTTCCTGTGAGTTGGTCGGAGTATACACAGGGTCAATGGAGGCTGCCTGTTTTGAAGCTGACTTTTGCGCAGCTAATGATTCTCTTGCGCTGTTGTATTTGGGCGCTTCTTGTTTTTGAGCTGCCGATGCCGATTCGTGCTGCATTTGCTGCTGCTGAGCTTGTACGGTCTGTTCTTGCCCCTCTGCTTGTTGCGTATGTTGCGGTTGTACGGGTACCGCTTCCGGTTGATTATCTCCTGATGCTGTTTGATCCGGAAGTGTACGCTGCTGTTTCGTGTAGGTATCATTTACTGCAACAAGCGCTGCATGTTCTAGGGAGTCTACCTTTTTAATAGCGACTCGTGTAATCCCCTTGTTAACCATCCCAAGTGATTCTGCTGCTGCTTTTGATAAATCAAGTTCACGATTAGCAACAAAAGGTCCGCGGTCATTTATGCGGACAACTACCTTTTTTCCGTTTTCAAGATTAGTTACTTCAAGGAATGTACCGAACGGCAGTGTTTTATGAGCAGCCGTATAAGCATTCATGTCAAAAAGCTCTCCGCTTGAGGTCGGTTTACCATTAAAAGCTTCGCCGTAATAAGATGCATACGTTTCCGCAGTAAGCACTTCTGCTGCACAGAGCGGCAAAAGCAGTACAAATCCTAAGATCGCTGCAAATGCATAGTATTTTTTCATAAAATCCTCCCATAGCTTTAGAGGGCAGCTCAAGATTTGATATATTTATGAGAGCCTCCATATGGACAATATCGGAAGAGATTGGAAAATATTGAGAATAAAAACTGAATGCTTCAGTCTGCTGTCACAAATGGTGGGTTTCTAATAGATGTATATTTGAGTATATGGGGAATGCCGGAAGCGGTGGTTGCAAATACTAAAGTATATACTTTCAAATAGAAATAGAGACGACCTTTAGTATTGTGAACAGGATTAAAGACAGTATGAGATAGGAAGTTGTGCCGGAGACGAGACTTGAACTCGTACGACCGTTTCCAGTCAAGGGATTTTAAGTCCCTGGTGTCTACCAATTCCACCACTCCGGCAAAGATGCTATACTATACCGAAAAATATATAGGTGGTCAAGATTGTTTACGGATTCACATTGTCATTTACGTCATATTTCCCAAAAATCGGCACATTTTCCGCTCATGCTGCAAGCAATGCAGGAAGAAGCCTTCCCTTTTGTGATGGATATTGGTACCGATGCAGGAGATTTTACACCGCGCTACCGTGCAGTTGCTGACGCATGGGGTGAAAAGGGGCGAGTGCCGGATTTTATTCATTTTTCGGCAGGATTGTGGCCGGGACGTGCTGCGATAGAGCAGCAAGAAACAGCTTTGGTTGCGTGCGAAGCTGACATCCGTGCTATTCTCAACAGCGGACAGCGATATGCAGCGGTTGGGGAATGCGGGATTGACCGCTATTGGAACCACGCGGGCGCTGCCGGTACCGGAACAGCTGATCTTGCAGGGGAGGAGCAGCTGTTTAAGGCGCAGCTGGAACTTGCTAAGCGCTATGGACTTGCCGTTATTATCCATTCCCGTGACGGATTTGAGGTCACACTTCGCTGCATTGATGAGGTCGGCTGGCATAGAGGGGTTATCCACTGTTTTTCCTACGGGAGAAAAGAAGCGGAAGCTTTTTTGGAGCGGGGGTGGTATCTTTCTTTTCCGGGAACTATCACCTATAGAGCGGATGCAGCAACCGAGAAAGAAATTGCAGATCTGGTACGGATGGTTCCCGCGGATAAGCTCCTCTTGGAAACGGATGCTCCCTACCTTTCACCGGAACCGGTCAAGCGGGAGGTAAATACCCCGCTGCATATCCGGTATACCTATCAGCGTGCAAGTGAATACCGGCAGAGTTTGATAGAATCGTTGTGTACGCTCGTTTATCAGAATTGCTGTAGGCTGTTTTCTATTCGTGCGTAGCGCAATAAGCAACCTGCCTCGGATACAACGAACAGCTGCTAAGCGGTAAGAAGCGGGAAAGCCGCAAGGTTTTTGTATAATGCGCCTGTAGAACAGAAAAATTAAGGTGGAAAGAGCAAAGAGCATGAGGGAGAAGCAAGAAATGAGCAAAACGAGATACACATTTACAAATGAAAGTTTCCGAATTTAGTGGATGCTCTATACCTATGGTTAGTCTTGCATAAGTGTATTGGAAGCAATATCATTACAAACGGTATCAGCGGTTTGCGCCGTATATTTTCAAAAAAGGGGTTCCTATGCTGCGAATAAGACGCACGTTGTCCGTTAAGCTCATTATGGTATTTTTTCCGTCGATTATGATTTTTTTGACGTTCGGATTTTTTGTGCTGCGGCATAAGAGTGCGCTGGATGCATCGGCGGCAGTACGAGAAACACTGCACATAACCGCGGCAGGAGCACAAGGGATGTGCAGCGGTAGTCCTTTGGATATACTGACAGCAGATACCGTTACAGAAGAACCGTTTCTGACGCTGTGGTGGAGGTTGGATAGACTGCAAGAGCAAACCGGTGTGCATAATATCTGGCTGATCAGAAATGCAGACGGGCAGCCGCAGGTTTTGATGGCGACACACGGAGCGGATTCATTTTTTACGCTGAGCGATCCGCCTGCTGAGCTGATACAATCGCTTAAAACGAATACCGAAACCTTCACCGCCTCTCCATACCGCAGCCGCTTCGGGACTGTGCAGTCGTTTTTTATGCCGCTTGACAGTGCTGATTCTACAAACCGGTACCTTATTGCGGTTGATTCGGATTATACCGGGCGGCAAGAACAGCTTATGCGTTCGGTATGGCTGACGGTTATTCCGGTATTTTTGTTCTGTATAGCCTGTCTTGCGGTTGTTGTGTTTTTGGTGACGGTTTTCTTTGTGCGTCCGCTGGCAGAACTCCGCAAGAATCTGGATGAAATAGGTCTGGGAACGGCGGATTTGAGTATTCGGCTTGAAGTAAAAGGGAATGACGAAATTTCCGACACGGCACGTACCTTTAATAATTTTATTGCACATCTGAATGTGATGATTGCTGATTTAAAGGAAAATGCGGTGCAGATATGCTGCGTAGAAAAAAATCTCTTTGCCGCATCGCAGGAAACGGTCGCCTCCATTGACCAAATTCGCAGTAATACGGAGGCATTTTCAAAATCGGTAGAATTGCTGAAGCAGGATGCTGGCGACACGAATGAGCTGAGCAAAAATATTTCTGGTATTGCACAAAATCTCGTAGAAGCTATTCGGCAGCAAACACAGGCGTGTGCCTCATCAGCAGAAGCAGCGGATGAGATGATAAACAGCTTTTCTATTATTGCAGAAGAGATTGGACGGCTGGAATCGTTTTATGAATCGCTGGAAACTAAATCTGAATCAGGGATTATCCGTATGGATGAAACGGAAAACATGGTAACGGATATCAACACGCGCATTCAGACTATCGCTTCGTTTGTTAAAATGATTAACGATATTGCAGAGAAAACCAATATGCTTGCAATGAATGCAGCCATTGAAGCGGCGCACGCAGGCGAATACGGCAAGGGCTTTTCGGTTGTTGCAGAAGAAATCCGCAAACTTGCCGACGATGCAAAGAAGAACGCTGAATCCATAGCCTATTCCCTCAAAGACATTATCGGCAGGGTGCAGTCGGCTTCGGATATTACCCAGGAGACAAAGACAGCCTTTACCGATATTGATAGCGGCGTACACCAAACAGGGCAGGCGTTTATTTCAATGCGTGAGCAAATTAAAACCGTTTCCGGGGCGGCGGATGCTATTCAGGGGGCAGTACGCAATGTACGCCGTCAGCAAGAGCTGGTCGCTTCGAGTGCGCATACGCTTGGGGGCGTTTCGTCAGAGCTTGCGTGCACCGGCGGTAAAATCGAATCTCTCGCCGCAAAAGTGAACACCGGCATAAGCGAAATCCTTGCTGGTATGAACGAAATCTCCGGAGCTGAACACACCGTCATGCAAGAAGCCGAGCACATCAACAGAATAACCGGCTCTGTCCAAAATCAAATCGAGAAGTTTAAAACATCGGCGGAGGGAGCGTAAAGGTTGTGTGTGTGTGGGGGGGGGGGGGGCTAAAAAAACTGATTCGCAATCCGCTTTGGTGGATATTCCTACAAGCACGCCTGACAGTGTCGGCGGCTTTATTATTTTATAATAGACTTTATTCGCTAGCGATGCCAAAACAAATGTCTGATTTGAAGCGGAGGCTAGCTGTTGTTTCCATAATAACGGAACAATTTTGAAATGATTATATCTTCAAAATTTCTTCGACCATCAATAATTGTATGAACTATTACTTTGTCTTCCGAAATTTCATACACAATTCTATAGTATCCTTGAATTAATTCTCTATATTGTGAAATGCCCTGCCGATCCAATTCAGGAACTATTCTTCCTCGCTTCGGATACTGCTGTAAAGACAATACATTTGTTTCAAATTCAGAAACGATATTCTCTACATAATTGGGATTTAAAGAAAAATAATACTCAACAATTTCATTCAAATCATCTTCTGCAAATTGAGAAATAATAACTTCTTTAATTTCCAAGCTTGTACTGCCTTCTCAAATTTGCAAAAACTTCCGAAGCTGGTTTCGTTTTTCCGACTTTTACATCTTTTTCAGAAAGTTGCATTATTTTCAGCAAAGTAAATGCATTCTTCATTTCCTGATACGATTCAACATCAATCAAAACTGCCCGTGATTCCCCATTTTGCGTAATGATAAGCGGTTCTTTTCTGTTATTCACAAAATTCATCATATCAGCGGCATTTGTCTTTATGTATGAAATCGGCTTTATACATTCCTGAACATTTGTTATCATACGAGCCTCCAGTCTTTTTATATTACTATATTTAGACTGATATTTCAAGGAGGAAAAAGCGCGCCGGAACTGTCGGAAGCAGAAGCCGGAAAGCTCGGTGTTTTCTGGAATTATGTCAAAACAAGATTGTCAAGTTTCAGAAAAGAAGCAAATAAGCAAATAATTGAAGCCAGAATTAGACTAACAGTTGGCTCCGCTCAACTCTAGTATCACCCCCTCTTCCCACCTGTTGCCTTTGCGCTCAAAAATCGTGATGTTATCAACCGGAAAGTCTTCCGCAAGGTTCAGCTCGTTCATTACCTGAAGCGCCTTCGTCATTATGCCTACAGGAATATCCCGATTTGCAACAGTTGCGTGAGGCTGGAAAGGCTTTTTGTCTTTTTTAGCACAGCCCGGACTGGCATTCAAAATTGCTTGTACCGTTTTATCGCGGAGTTTTGTCCACGCATCACCTGCAACGACGTTTGCAAAAAGTGTTCTATCTCCAAACGCATCAAAGTTATCAATATGAGCAGTAAAACCTAAGCCCTGAGGTAAGACTTCTTTTTCAATCGCGCTGATTAAATCAGCTGTTGAATATTCTTCTTGCAATCTGAACGGAGGGACGAGTGTAACATGGATGGGAGTACCATGCCCTGACTTGCAGCCGTAAACCTCGTTCATATAATGGCGGCAATCTTCAAGAGTAAGGGTTATATCCTCTGGGAGGAGAACCCCGATAAAATGCGTTTGCTGCGGAATGTTGGGTTGTTTCATGCGGCTCATTATAGCATAGGGGCTCTTATCATTCTATTGCACGTAAAAAATATGCAAAAACGAAATATCTCTATTTACAAAACATTATCGATGCGGGATATTGGTGCCAGCAATTAATTCTCGTAATGTCCGCGACAGGAAAGGATTTCTAAAGTATTTGTACTTACTCGATATACAAGCCTATTCACTTCATCAATACGGCGGCTCCAAAAACCATTCAGTTCACCCTTTAGAGGTTCCGGTTTACCTATACCGTCAAAGCTTCTCCGTTCAATATCTTTAAGCAGTATATTGATGCGTTTTATTGTTTTTTTATTTTGCATTTGCCAATATTCATAATCTTCCCAAGCTTCATCAAACCATATCTTTTTCATTCGTCCGCCTCGATCAGCTCATGCTCAGCGCCTTTTCCTGCATTCAATGCTGCAATGCCACGACGTAAATGCGCCATGTTGCTTTCAGTGTAAAACGGATCTGTTGCTATTTCAAAGGGTATTTTTTGTTTCCGAACTGCCGCTTTTGCAAATACGCAAAATGCTGTTGTCATGGTCATTCCAATATCGGAACAAAAAGCTTCAAACTGCTTTTTTAAGTCCTCATCTATACGGATATTTATGTTTGTCTGTGCCATAGTGGTAACTCCTTTTATCTTTATTGTAGATAGATTTATTGATGATGTCAATATTATTTCGGCTTTAGAGATACCATACCGGAAGTTTTGTTGAGTTTGGACTACCGGTTATTTATGCGGAGGGGTATTACCGGAGAATATACTACGCCAAAGGGCTATACTGTCTGCGATGAACTGTTGTGCTGAAGATAGAAAAAAACAGCGGAATGTGGTATCATCGTCCTAGTTATAAAGTTTTAGAAAGCTGCCATATTATAAAAACAGGGATTTACGCATGATTGACAGGAATAATTTCAAACAAGTATTACGGGAACTAAAGTTTACCGAGAGCAAAAATATATTTTCTAAAAAGATCAGTGTTCTTACCGGTGATGTGATGAGCGCTGATTGGAATAAATGCGAATTGATTTATCCGGATGCAGTAAAAATAAATGACCGGACAACCTGTAATTTTGCACATCCTGAAAACTTTGTGGTCTTTGAATGCGTACACCGGTTATTGGAAAAAGGCTATCGCCCTGAGCATATTGAACTGGAAAAGCGCTGGAACCTCGGACATGACAGCAAAGGCGGTAAAGCCGATATTTGTGTTTATGATGAAGACGGCAAAAATACATTGTGTATTATCGAATGTAAGACAGCCGGACAAGAATATTCCAAAGCATTGAAATCGCTACAAGCGGACGGCGGGCAGCTTTTTTCATATTGGCAGCAAGAGCGCAGCACAAAGTGGATAGCTTTATACACATCTGATTGGAAAGACAGTAAACTCATATTTCGAGAAGAAACCATAGACTGTACTGACGATACCAATGTTATAAAAATAGCGGAAGGAGATTCAGCCGTACCGCTTTATAAAAATGCAACGTCGGTTTTTGACTATTTTACAGCGTGGACTGAAACCTATGGACAAAAACTTTGGCAGGGGCTGTTAGTTGGCGAAGAAACGCAGGCGTATAGTATCGGTGTCCACCCGTTATGTAAAAAAGATTTGAAAGATTTCGACCCGGACGATAAAATTGTAAATAAATTTGAAGAAATTTTGCGGCATAACAATGTCAGCGACAAAGAAAATGCCTTTAACCGATTGGTAGCTCTTTTTATCTGTAAACTCGTTGATGAAATAAAAAAGAATGATACGGATGAGGTAGATTTTCAATATCGGCAAGGCACTGATACATACGAAACGCTTCAAGACCGCTTACAGCGGCTCCATACCGAAGGCATGGAAAATTTTATGGGTGAAAAAATCTTTTATGTATCAAACGACTACGCTGAAAATCTCTTTAAAAACTACACCAGTCATAAGCGCACAAAGGCAATTGAAGATTTAAAAAAGACGATCCGTATTCTTAAATTTTATTCAAATAATGACTTTTCATTCAAGGATGTACATAATGAAGAATTGTTCTTACAGAACGGGAAAATTTTAGTAGAAGTCGTTCAGCTTTTTGAAAACCACCGAATTGTGTATCCGTCGAAACATCAGTTTTTAGGAGATTTATTCGAGCAGCTTTTGAATAAGGGCTTCAAACAAAGCGAAGGTCAGTTTTTTACACCGATGCCCATCACGCGGTTTATTTGGGACAGCTTGCCGCTAAGCAAGATACCCAAAGTAATCGACTACGCCTGCGGATCAGGGCACTTTCTTACCGAAGCGGTAGAAAGTATCAATAAGCGACTGCAAACGGATGGAAATAATAGCTGGGTTGAAAAGCATATTTTCGGGATCGAAAAAGATTATCGATTGGCTCGCGTTGCAAAGATATCGCTTTTTATGAACGGCGCAGGCGGAGGAAATATCATTTTCGGCGACGGTCTGGAAAACAAGCCGGAAAAACAGATTGAAAATAATGCCTTTGATATTTTGGTTGCTAATCCTCCGTACAGTGTTTCGGCTTTTAAATCTCACCTGAAATTAAAAAATAATACGTTTGAACTGCTCAATAGGATTTCGAATGATGGGAGTGAAATTGAAACGCTCTTTGTTGAGCGTATCGCTCAATTATTGAAACCTAAGGGAATGGCAGCCGTTATTTTGCCGTCTTCAATTTTGAGTAACGATAGCAATAGCTATATCGGTGCGCGGGAAATTCTTCTGAAAAATTTTATGCTTCGTGCAATTGTGCAATTTGGAAGTAAAACATTCGGCGCAACGGGAACAAATACGGTCGTGCTGTTTCTGGAAAAATATCATGAGCCGCCCAAGCAAAGTGATCTCAAACAGGATAGCGCCGATGCTATTATTCAAGCGGCGGAAACGGCAGAATGGGAAGATCTTGAGATTTTAGAAGCGTATTTGAAAAAGATACGGGTAACAAAAGAAGAGTATCAAAACTTTACTACTCAAACCGTTTCATATAACGGTTTTAAGCAATGCGAATATCTGAATATGTATGCTGAAGGATTTAAGAAGCTACCCAAAATTATAAAACTGCAAGAATCGAATCTATTCAGAAAACTGAATAAAGAGGAGCAAGCAGAACGGTTAAAACAGGAGTTTTATAATTATGCAAAACCGATTGAATGTGAAAAGCTCTTCTATTTTGGACTAACGTACAAACAAAAAATATTGATTGTTACTGCTCCCAGTGATAACACCGAACAGAAACGCTTTTTAGGATACGACTGGAGCAACCGCAAAGGTTCCGAAGGTATACAGATACACACACCCGGCGGTATGCTCTACAATGAACACGACCGTAACGCTGCCGGGACGATCGCTGCCGCTATTCGCTTTCGGTTTTCTGATGATGCAGTGCTTAATCTTGACGAAGATAAAAAGCCGTATTGTACCTTAGCGAATTTAAGCGATATGATCGATTTCTCTCGGCTTAGTTTTAACAAAGCAATAAAACTGACCCCCGATAAAAAAATTGAAATAAACAGCAAGTATCCGTTGGTAAGATTAGAAGAGCTTGTCACTATTATACGAGGAGTGACTTTTGATAAAAAATATCAAACACAAGAGAAAACAAAAAATATTGTTCTTACAGCAGATAATATTACGCTTGAAGGGCAATTTGAAATAATAAAAGAAATATTTGTATCTGATATGATTTCATTTGATAAAGAAAAGCAATTAAGAAAAAATGATTGCTTTATGTGTTTTTCAAGTGGCAGTAAGCAACATGTTGGAAAGATTGCATTTATTAAAGAAAACCAATCTTATTATGCAGGCGGCTTTATGGGGATTTTAAGAGTTTTTGATAAAAATTTACTTCCTCAGTTTTTATATGAAACGCTAAATACTGAAAGGATGCGTGACGCAGTTCGTTCTCAAAGCAGTGGTACAAATATTCAGAATCTTTCCAACAAAATTGCAGAATTTCAAATTCCTCTTCCTCCGCTTCCCATACAACGAAAAATCGTAGCTGAATGCGAGAAAGTCGATGAGGAATACAACACGAGCCGAATGAGTATAGAAGAATACAAAAAGAAAATTGCTCAAGTATTTGAACGCCTTGAAGTTATTACAAATGTTAGGGGGGGGTAACATTCAGGTTATCAAATACCGCTGTTTTCGATATTTCTATTGGCAAAAGGGTTCTTAATTCGGAAGTAAGTCCTCAATATAGTATCCCGGTATACAGTGCTAATGTGTTTGAACCGTTCGGAATGATTGATAAACTCCTTATTCAAGATTTTTCAAAGTCTTCAGTGTTATGGGGAATAGATGGCGATTGGATGGTGAATATCGTTGATACCGGTATTCCTTTTTATCCGACCGACCACTGCGGAGTTTTAAGAATAAAAACGGATGATATCCTGCCTAAATATATGGCTTACCTGCTTGAAAAAGAGGGCAAAAAAGCCGGATTTAGCCGTAGTTATAGAGCTTCGATTGACAGAATTAAAAGCCTTTCAGTGCAGGTTGCTCCGATTGAAGAACAGCGGAAGGCTGTCAAAGAGATAGAAACTTACGAATCCGAGATTGCTGCGGCAAAAGCGGTGATGGCTGCTTGTACAGAAAAGAAAAAGATGATATTGGATAAGTGGTTGTGAGAGGAGGAAAGACAAAAAGTATGAATGGAAGCTATGCAATAAAAGGATATTTGGTTCAATCTCTTGTATCTTTACTAGATTCTTTTAAATTGGATTGGGAAACTATTTCCGTAGAACCCAATGATGAATCTGAAAAAGTCGATATACGATGGACATATAAAGATAAAAAGAAGAAATTTGTTCAGGTAAAGTCATCAAAAAATATTTTTACATTTTCGTCTGCTGAGCATTGGGCAAATGAGTTAGTAGAAAGTACTAAAAAAGCTGCAGATGAATATGAACTAATATTAGTTGGGTATGTCGACTCAAAATTGCGGCTGCTTGAAAATAATAAAATTGGGGATGTTCTAATTATAAATAGAGATATATCAATTCAAGATTTTGAAAACTTGATTATTGTAAAAATTAATGAATTTTTTGAAAATAGACAAAAACCGCACGTTGGTAGCCGATTAGGGAGATTGTTTGCTAAAGCAATGAATGAGCAAATATTCCAAGAAGCTATAAAAGGTGAAAATATCACACGTATAGAGTTTGAGAATACTTTATTAAGTACGTTAAAATCAGTCGAAACTTATTTAGAAAATAGTCTTTATTCACTCTTACTTCCTGCTTCTGCTGCTGTAAATGAAAATCCGGAATCTACTATCATCAAACATATTCTAAAATTGATAGGTTGGGATGCGTTTAATTTCCAAGAGAAGGTAACAATTTACAATGAAAAATTAGAAAAAGATGAAATTTTTCAATTAGATTATTGGGGTGATAAAGATAGTCCGTTAAAAGATGGTAAACAGGATATTATTTATGTGAATGCAGATTTGGTCGCCGGATATCCTTTTAACTTTTCAGAAGAAATAAAAAGCAAAATCTATAGTTTCGATAAAGTAAGACAAAAATTAATTGACAATAAAACAATTATTACAGAAAATGCAATGGAACACTATATACAATTTATTCTGTCGCTTGATGAAGCCGAAAAAAATAAAAAAATGCCAAACTTGTCTGATTGTTTTAAAAAACAATATTTACATAATAATGTAATATATTATACTGTCGATAATAAACAAATTGATTTTATTATCAGTTCTATTATTACTGCTAGAGAATATAGAAAAGACCAAGTCACAAAATTTTTATATCCGATCACAGAAGATAATTCACAGATGGATAATATAGGGAAGAGAGATACATATTTACCACCTCAATATATTAATTCTTCAATCTTACCTGTTGTAAAAGAAGATGAGCAAAAAATTAGCGTTTTACTTTTTTGTTCTGATCCATACAGCAAAGAAAGGTTAAAAAAACTAATATGGTTATTAATACGTCTAACAAGCGGGTTAGCAAATGAGTATAAGATATATTTTTCAGATTATGAGCAACAATATCACAATGAAGTAAATGAAGTTATTCGTAACTATAGAAACAATGAATTAATTAAAAAAATAAGAATCGAAAAGTTTAATTTATGCAATTCTATAGATTTATCAAAAGTTCCGGTAGATATATCAGATAATTTAAAGGATAGTCATTTTGATGAAACAAGAAATAAGGGGAAAAAATTAAGAATAGAACCACACTTGATAGAATATCTTCCGTATGGTGATTCTTTAAAGCCTTTTTTAAATTCAGATGCTATTCGACCTGGAGATCTCAGATTATTCTTAAAAAACAAGGGAATTATCTTTAAAACAACAGCAAAAGCAAAAATACTTCAATTAATGACCAGTATATTATTTAGTCCAATAGACATTGAATCTATTGTTGATATAGTGAATATTAAAGATAAACCGTTTAGTTCAAGTTCTCTGCGCTTTGATTTATTGGATAAGGATTCAAAAATTAAAGATTTATTTACCACTGATATGATCAGTGTTTCTGATTTACAACATGGTTTAAAAGCTGACATACTTTCATTTACACCAATATATCCACAAGGTGACAATGATAATTTTTGCATTACAGTACAATTAGCCACGAAAATCCCGAATACGCAAGCACTGGTTAGCACTTCTTATAGTACTGCAAAAGTTATTGTAGCAGTAGATAGGCAAACAAAGACATTAGATTTTTCTAAGGATTATAACTCATCATCAGCAAGAATTGTCGCAAAAAGGATTGTTTCAAAACTGTCTCAAGAACTTATCAAAAGAGGTAAAATAGATAGTATTGCTATTGAGACAAAATTTTCAGATTTTAAAAATAGAGAACGAGTAAACTTTTTATTGAGTTTTACCAATATAGCCTCCTCTACTATTTTTAAAGAATGTGATGCAAAATTATTTAAGTATATGTATGATGAATCTTTAGATATTCCTTTAGAATATCAAGATAAAAAAGGAAAAGAATGTAAAACTCAATTACAAGGGAATAGATTAGATTCGGTCAATGAACTACAATCTGATTATATAAAAGAAATTATTCTTGCTGAAGAACTGAAAATAGAATACCAATATAATATAAGAGGTATATCAGGCAGCTATACTGTTGATATAAATTTTTCTGATGCACTAAAAAATAAACCAAAACCTGATGGTTTATTCAAATTTAAAGGCATAACTAATGTGGCGCGTAAAGATAAATTAAAAGTTACAAGTATACAAAAAATTGATAGTGAGTTAAAAAATGAGTTTAGACGTTTAATCGACGAAAAATTAAAGGAGTATAAAAAGATATGATTTCTTTTATTGAGGTTTATATTGAAAATGTATCAGTACACAAAGTTGGTAATAAATTACGAGGAGAGAATTTTTCATTTTCTCGTTCAATATTAGATAATAATTTAATTAATGAAGTTTTGATATCCTACTTCCTTCCCCCCTTTACTTCCGAAGAATTTTATCAATTTCACCATGAAAGTGATTTAGCGTTGAATGAAGTATATACCTATGCGTCAAAAATTTTTGATAATAAAGAACAGTTGTATGAGCAATCTGTCAATTTAGCCAAGCACCTCTATGAGCAAAGCATTCATCCTAAAATCAAGGGTGGCGAGTTTTATACCGTTTATTTCAAAGATTGTATTTTAGACGGCGAAACGCTTGATGCAGTAGGTTTATTTAAATCTGAAAATAAAGATACCTTTTTAAAAGTTCTACAGGAGAACGGTAATTTTAACTTACAAACTGAAAAAGGTATCAATATTAAAAAATTGGATAAGGGTTGTCTCATTTTTAACAAAGAGCGAGAAAGCGGTTATGTAGTTGCTGTAGTAGATAATGTTGGAAAAGGTGCTGAAGCCCGTTATTGGCTTAATGATTTTCTACATGTTCGTCGCCGTAAAGATGAATATACCAATACCCAAAATTTTATGACCTTAGCAAAAAACTTTGTTACACAAGAGTTGCCCAAAGAGTTAGGCACTACAAAAGCCGATCAAATTAATCTTTTGAATAAATCTTTAGATTTTTTTAAAGATAAAGATACTTGTGATATTGATGACTTTACCAATGAAGTTATGATTGAACCCGATATCATTGAAAAATTCCATCATTACAAACAACGCTGCGAAGATGAAAACGGTACATCAATAGACACTAGCTTTCCTATTTCTGAAACCGCACGAAAAAAACAGCAGCGATTGTTCAAACGGGTTATTCAATTGGATAAAAAAATTAAAATCGTTATCGACGGCAATAGCAAAAACATCGAACAAGGTACGGACAAAAAAGGGAAATTCTACAAAGTGTACTACACCGAAGAAACATAGAACCCCTGCCTTATAATGATACAAAAGTTGTATGCACGTTAACTAGAAATTGATCTCGCTTTTGCAAGTCTTCAGCAAAAATAGCTTGTATTTTATGGATAAAAGATGGTATTGTATGCGCAGTTGATGATAGAGGAGCTGCGCTATGGTGCTTGAGTTTTCTATAACAAATACATTTTCTATTAGTGAAAGGCAAACCATTAGTTTTGAATCGGCGCGGAACGATCCCGCAACCGACGGGCTGCACTGTATAGACTGTAACGGTAAGAAAATACTCAAAATGGCGTGTATATACGGCGCAAATGCTTCAGGGAAAACAAACATACTTGAGGCGCTTCGCTTTTATGCGTATTTTATGCTTAGCTCATTTACCCGCTTAAAACCGGATGATGCAATTGATTTTACTCCGTTTAAGTTTGATCCGCAGCTTCAAAATCAGCCCGGTGCGTTTGAAATTATCTTGTATCTAAAAAATAACGATACCGAAGGCTATACCCGCTATGAATATAACCTAAAACTTACCCGTACCGCTGTTGTCTACGAATTGGTATATTATGCACCGAAAGGACAGAAAAAACTGATCGTTATGAGGGATGAGCATACAGGTATAAAATGGGGTAGTGATATTCCCGGTCCTAAGAAAGCAATTGAAAATCTCGTACGTCCGAATTGTTCGCTTCTTTCGGCATGTCAGCAGCTTCCATTTCCTGCACTAGAACATTTAACACTCTATTTAAGCGTGTTTTTTTCCGGGATAATAGGTATGTCAAACGAGTTTTTACGAGGGAACGCGTTTGCTCACATAAGACCTCGGTTCCCTCAATTTAAGGACTATCTTGTGCAATTACTTTCTGCTTCTGATATGGGAACAATCAGCGATATAAAGGTTGAACATATACCGATTACCGAAGATTTAGCGGCAACGCTTCCCCAAGAAATGCAAGAACGTGTCGTAAACTACAATGGAAAATTGACAGTGCAAGATGTACAAGTAACACATCGCTATGATAATTATGACTATACGCTATCAATTGATGAAGAGTCGGCAGGAACAATACGGATGATAGAACTGAGCGCACTATTGCACTCATTGAAATACGAAAACATTGCTTACATTATTTCTATAGATGAACTTGAAACGTCATTGCACCGTAAATTGATAGAGACGTTTCTCGAGCTTTTTTTGTATGTTGCTACAGAGTCACAACTCATTTTTACCACACATGATCAAGATTTATTAGATTCCGGTCTCTTACGGGATGATGAAGTCTGGTTTTGCTATAAAACGGATAAGGGTAATAGTGTATACAATAGCATCACTGACTATACAGGGATCCGTAAAGGAGTTTCGCGCAAAAAACTGTATAATGCTGACAAATTCGGTGCCTTACCGCTTGTGAACGTCAATGTATTGAAGGAGCTGTTTTATGCCGAGAAAAACACGGAAAATACAAAGTAACAAAACGGTGTTGATTGTTGTTGAAGGGACAATATCCGTAATTTTTTTACGATGCTATTGAGTTTATTACAGTTTTGGCGATAATATAAATGAATCCATTTTAAGGAAGCTATTATTATGCTCAAATCATTTACCGTAGCAAATTTCAAAGCGTTTGAAAAAGCCGTAGCGCTTGATTTTTCAGCAACCGGTCATTATGAATTTCATTCTGAGGCTGTAGAAGATAATATTGTAAAGACCGCTATTATGTACGGTAAAAATGCGAGCGGAAAATCATCACTTGCTATCGGCTTATTTGATATTGTTAGTAATTTGACTGATAAATATGCGAATATCAGTGAATATAAAAATTATATAAATATATTTCATGTCGATAATCCGGCAGAATTTGAGTATCGATTCAGGTTTCAACATAAAGAGGTTATATATCAATATAAAAAACAAAGCATCAATACATTTATTGCAGAAACACTGATTATTGATGGTAAAACAGTAATTGAGTACGATAAGTCGCGCTCAACGGATGAATTTATTATTTCGCTTGTCGGTACGGAAACTATCAATAAAGACTTGTCGAATCTGCAAATCTCTGCTTTAAAGTGGGTTAAAAATAATAGTCTTCTGACAGATACGGTTGAAAACCGTATCTTTTATGAGCTTTTTAACTTTGTAGATAAGATGCTCTTGTTTTGGTCGTTGGACACCCGCTCCTTTATCGGTTATACATCGATTGCTCATGGTAATATGATGGACGAGATTATACAAACTGACCATTTTGAAGACCTACAGCAATTTTTCCGTACAGCAGGTTTTACTGAAGAGCTCACCCACAGTAATGATAGCGGTACCGAAAGCTTATATATTCAACACGGAGAAAAAAAATTAGAATTTTTCGACGCTTGCTCTACCGGTATGAATTCGTTATTGCTTGTGTATTATTGGCTGAAAGATGTGCAAAATCCTGAAAAGTGTCCTTCATTTATCTGTATTGATGAATTTGATGCGTTTTACCATTTTGAGCTTGCACGATTTGTCGTGCAAAAGCTGAAAGAAGTTAACTGTCAAGTGCTCCTTACTACACACAATACCACACTTTTTACGAATGATCTACTGCGTCCGGATTGCTTTTATATTTGCTCAAAGGAAAGAATTGTAAATGCTCACAACGCCACCCAAAAGGAATTGCGGCTTGGACATAATCTCGAAAAACTCTATCGTGGCGGCGCATTCGGGAAATGATTTTATTTGTCTTTGAAGGGAAAAAACAAGAACCGCGTTTGTATAAAACGATGGACTATTTATTTTTTAACCGGCAAGATGAAAATGAAATTATTGTTTCGTATTGCAGTAATATTTATTCTTTATATCAAAAAATGACCGAATATGATGTTTTCGGAGCTTCGGATTCTTTTGCATTGATCCAACTCTTAAAAGAAGAAGAACGTGCTCATCCCGAAACAACAAACATATTGCAAGAACTATCTTTTTCCGATGAAATTTCTGAAATCTATTTATTTTTTGATTATGATATAAAGCAACCCGATGCCTATAATAGGCTTACGATTGAAGAACAACATACACGAATTAAAGAACTTTTATGCTATTTTAATAATGAGACTGATAAAGGAAAACTTTATATTAACTACCCAATGGTTGAATCCATTCGATACTTTAAAAATTCTTTGCCTGATAACGATTATAAAGATTATACTGTCAAAGCATCCATTGATGGAGCATTTAAAGCATTGGTCAATGCTGAATCGTGTTATAAAAATCTCGATTTTATTTGCTTTGGAATAAATAAATCATCAGACTTAAAAATACCGAAAGATCCAAAGAAGATACAGAGCATACAAGATAATTGGATAACGGTAAAAGAAATAAATATCAAAAAAGCCCATTTCATCTGTGCAGATTCATATAGCGTACCGCAAGAGAAATCTGTAATTTCTCAACAACATATATTTGATAGTCAATTGGATAAATATGTTAATCCAAATGGAAGAATAGCAATCTTAAACGCTTTTCCTTTGTTCCTGTATGAATATTATCCTGTTTAGCAGCCGGTTGAGATAAACTACCGTTTAGATACTGATACGCTTCATTGCAAACTGATTGAAAAAATCACCGACGAAGTTATATCCATTTATAATGTAAAATCAGGAGACTTTGATAATGTCTTACGGTGTTGTTATGAAGTTCCTAATTATTGGACAATCGGCGCAGTATAGGAACGCCTTATTGAAGATATTTGCGCAGAAAACGAATCTATTGATTGTATTGTTAACACATTGATTTCTGTTTATTCGTCTTGGATTAACGGGGCAATTTCAAATTATAACACGGATTTTTTTTCTATCAATCCCGTGAGTATATTTTTGAATCGTGGAAAGAGGGGACTGCGCTTCAATAAACTGCCAAAACTTAGAGGGGCTGCCTTATGATTAGAAAATAGCAAAAAAATTAGAAGAAAGAAATCGGAATGATGACGGTATATCTGCTTCGCTTTGCATATTCATAAACTTTTTGGAGAACTTAATACGCTGAGAAAATAGCAGAGGTGTGAGATTATGTGGTGCGTAAACCAAATTCATCTTCTAATTCAAGCTTAATCATCTGCAGTACTTCTTTTATGGGCGTAAAACGACCTTTTGTATCAGATAAAAGTATAGCAGAATATAAAGATATAACTCGTTGGGCATCTCTAAAAACTCGGTTAGATTTTTAGAGATGCCCAACGAGTTTTAATTTAAGTCTTTATAGTATAATAACTTAAATTAAAACATTGCAAATCACATCTACGGAAACCCTCTAAAATATTTTTTATTCAGCTTTATATTTTTTCTAATTCAGAAGTATCAAGCTCATATTCTTCATACCATTTTTTTAAATATCTTTTTTGTAAGACTTTTCTTTTATTGGATAGAGAAAATTCTTTTTCAATATTGCAGTAATATACTACTATACTTACTATAAATGCTAATATATTAATTAAAATATTATTTTTGCCACATATATACTGTATACCAGAAATTGCTGCTGGTAAAATTATATGCAGTAGTATAAAAAAAATCCGATATCGATAAATATGCCTATCTGTATCTTTCTTAGCTTTTGCTTCTGCTTTATCACGCCTCGCATCATTGCGTTTTTCTGTATCAGATGATAACATAGCTAAGGTATTTTCAACTTCCTTTCTCTTTTGACGTTCATCAATCGCTAGTTTATTTTTTGCATACTCAATTAGTCCTGATATATCGGCAGCATTTAAATTAGCAGGATTATTTAAGGTCTTTTCTGATAGAGCATCTTTTATCAAATACTCGGCTGCCATTATTTGATAGTCATCTTTAGAGATATTATTGTTATCATATAATTTTTGAATCTCTATTTTTACTTTTTGTATAATTTCAGGTGTTGGTGATATAGCCGAAAGAGCTGTTGCTAACAGTTCAAAAGTCATGTATTCTTTGGCCTTTTCTGGAGAGCCAAGCCATAAATAAGAACAAAGTAATGTTTCAGGAATTGCAGATAATACAATATTATCAGTATGTATTTTCAATTCTTTTAACATATTTTTATTTGCTAAAGGTAAAATTGGATTTTCAGTAATAAATAAGTATTTAGCATCAATAAAATTTTTTGCTTCCAAATTTTTTCGTTTCTCATATGTAAAAATAATCGAATGGACATCTCGTTCCGTTCTCTTTTCATAAAACTCTTCCGATTCAAATCGTTTATGAGTACATTTAGTCTTTATATACTGTGCTAATTTCTTTTCATCTAAACCTAGTTTTCTATCTGGGATTTCTTTTTCTATAGTGATTTTATATTCTCGTAATATTCTATCGAAAGATGCAGATATGGTGTCAAGTTTTGTCAAAGAAAATCCTTCTTGACGCATATAAAAGAGAGCTTTAGTTGCTTTGCATGGATCATATAGTGGAGATTCAATATACTTTTTTGCTGATTCAAGAATTTCTTTTACTTCATCATACGTATGTTTATAAATCTTAACAAAACCTCCTTTTGTATGAATAGTTTTGATCATTAATTCTATTGTTTCTAGTCGTTCATTTTGATCTACACCAAGTAAGGGGAAAAGATGGGAAGCATCAAGGAAAACTACGCATTTTTTTAAGGTTTCAACTCCTGTCGGTAAGAAAGTCATTTGCAAAGCATTAAAGGCAATGTTCCCTACCGCAAGTTCTACAATAGTCTGGTACATCGTAGAATTATTATCATTTAGCTCTTTTATGAAAGAACCTGCTAGATAGTATTCTTCATCAGCCAATATATCCTCTGACCATACAATGCTTTCATCAAAAAATAGTGATATATCATGACGCATTATAAATTTTGATAAAAGTCTTATAGCGTCTGTATCAGTAAAAATTTTATTAAATCTTTCCTGTGTATACACACGAAAAGCTTTAATCACATCATTTTGCTTTTTTCGACATTGTCTTTGTATATCTGCAATATACAAGTGATTATCAAAAATTTTATCAGTATTAACTTTATATGAAATCAGCTCCTGTGATATCAATTCTTGTTGGCAAAGCTTTTCTATAATTGGCTGAATAATATAAGATGGCAAATCAATAGAATAAATGGCATTAAATTGAGAGACCAGAGTCCCGTAATCTTTTATTTCTATTTTTGATATTTTTTGATCAATAAACATTGTACAAAATAGAGGTATAAAATTATCTAAATACGTTTTATTATATTTATGCCATTGCACACTAATTAAACTAAAAGAAGCTAATTGATTAATATTTGCTTTCATTTTTACACCTAAGTCCCTATTAGTTACTAATGTATCACATTTAGCTTAAACTTCCCAGCTGTCCCGCAAAGGACTAGCTTTTGGACAACTGGGAAAGCATTTAATGAACTCTCGCTCTCTTAGCAGATGAAGTCAGCCCCTCCGTCCTCTTCCCATACAGCTCGAACAAAAAAGCCACACGGGCGGCATCATCGGGAAAGGCTGTTTTACGATACAGCTTATCCACAGCTGTCTGAAATGACTATCATGTCTTTATCTTTTTAAGAGAATGAAATGTTTGAATATCTTGCATAACATCAGTTATATCCATATCAAAATAAGGGAAGCCCATATCATCATATCAATCAATCAAATCGAGTTTTTTTATTCCCAAAATTTCAGCTGCGCGACCATGAGAAATGACTTTTTTGTAGACATAGGGATATAGCAAGAGTGCATTTCGCTCAAGCTCTTCGTTTGATTCACCGCTATAATTGTCCGTAAAATACGTTTTCATATCTTTTGGGACTGTTATCTGAATTGTAGCATATTCCATAAAATCATTCTCCCTGTATAAATATAGTATATACCCTAAACACTTCTACCCCTTCCCTCGTTTCCGCTTCCCCGTAAGCAACCCCTCCGTCTTCTTCCCATACAGCTCGAACAAAAAAGCCACACGGGCGGCATCGTTGGGGAAGGCTGTTTTACGATACAGCTTATCCACAGCGGAATCAAGGGCTGCGTGCGCTTTGGTGAGTACCGGCGGCATAGTATTGGGATCGTATAAGTCGGCAAGGGAGCTATCGGGGAACTGCGCCCGCGCGTCCAATACCGCTTGCGCCTTTTGAATAATCGCTGCCTTTTGTGCTTCCGAAACATCCGGCCACGGGAAGTTGTTATACACGATCTGTGCAGAATAGCGGTAATCGCTTTTGAGCCGCCCGCATACGGTACGCATCCACGCCATGTGCATTTGCGAAGTAAGCACTCCGAACTCGTACAGCGTTGCATTGGGAACGAGTAAGTTCGCATTGTTTGAAATATCAGAACTATTCATAAAGCCAATCGGAATATATTTACGGCGCTCTGATGATGTGCTCGGTACGAGGAGATAATGTCCCGACTCCGGCTGACGGATTTCTCCAAAGAGGGATGGTGTTTGCGCAAGTTTCCGTGTTGCCTCACGGCTGCTGCTTTCGCGGTGTTCCCGCACCTTTTGTATGCGTGCTACAATGAGCGGGCATTTTTTTAGGTGCTGAGGTTCCGCATTCAAAAGCCAGAGACAATATCGTTTTTTATTATTGATAAACTCTTCCGCCCCCAAAAACGGACGGATATACCGTTCAGCTTCCGGTTCTTGTTGCAGAAAGGAGGCGTATTCATTTTCTTCTATAATGAGATTACCGCCGTCATTCGGCATACTGCCAAACACCATCGGATTAGTTTGTGTATCAAGTACCGAACTTCTACTATCAATAAACACATTTTGCGCATCGGCTAAATAAGCATTGATCCGCTTGACTGTTTGAGCTTTCGGTTCCAATAAATTCGACAACCGCAGCCTTTATCAAAAGGCGAGGATTGCGAATTACCGCACTTTTGCAATGAAATGAAAAAGTGCAATTGATGATCGATGTTTGCCGGATGGCAAACTCGCGGTGTTTTTCAGTCGCGCTATTTCAGCGGCTGAAAATAAACCTTCCATAGTTCACGTTAAGCTGTTCACACGCTTTCTTCACTCCGATCTCGTCTGACAGCTTCAATGCCTCGATTTTAAAGTTCTCATCGTACCGTTTCATTGCCTTTCCTCCTCTCTTTTTCGGCAATTTTGGCACTGCACTTTTATTGTATCACTCCAGGGCCGTTTGTGCAATTTGAGCGGGGAACTCTTCAAGCTCTATGCCGTAAAACTGATTAACATTTACCTTGATATATTCGCCGACATCAAGCAGCTGCTGATCCGCGCTTTTCAATTCTTCAATAATCGCGAGTTCCAAAAGACGCAGCTCACGGTATGCAATAACCAAAAAATTCCCGCAGCCGCAGGCAGGGTCAAGAAAGGTTAAATGTGCAATTTTATCATGCAGCGCGTTCAAGTTCGTTACACGGGCTTCGGAGGTGTACTGTTTGTAGTTATCAAATTCCACCCACAGAGAATCTAAAAAGAGCGGATGAATGAGTTTTAAGATATTTGTTTCGCTGGTATAGTGCGCTCCCAAAGCGTGCCGTTCTTCCGGCTTCATCACACTCTGAAACATCGCACCGAAAATTGCCGGAGAAATACCGCTCCAATCCAGCGCACAGCATTCAATCAGTTTTTCCCGCATTGCAGCATTTATTTTAAGCCGCTGAAATAGCGCGGCTTAAAAACACGTCGAGTTTGCGCAAGCGCAAACATCGCTTATTATCGTGTGCGCGTT
>NZ_JBQNBW010000033.1:0-29912 GCF_052169735.1 Treponema sp. | reverse complement strand
ACCGCGTTGTATCTTTTAATAAATGATAACCCCATAGAAACCGGCGACACTATCGGCGGCATACCGGACGGTTCAGCACAACCCGAACGATGGATATGCCGTTACGAAGAATCGCTTATTTAGCCCGTACGCGAAGTTCTCGATATAGATACCGGCGCCTATGCTGCGGGTAACAGACAGTATGAATAAAGAAGTCGAATATCAAGAATTTATTCGGAATTATTTTAATTTCGGCACAGCCTTTTCATTCGCTTTTTTTGATCTTCCCGAAAATTATAATTTTTCAGATATTACCGAAAAGAAGCCTACCACTCAGTTATTAAATACAGATGAATAACAATATTCAATAACAAAAAGAAAAAACTATACAGAAAGATCAATACAAAAACATACGGTGTATGGCACAGATATGGCATTGATTACCGCTTTGAAAGAGCAAAATTAAAAAATACGGATATTACCGGCTTATGAGTTAATTGTGAGTTTGTGAAATTATACAGAAACTATAAATACGGGATACTCAGGAATTTTAGCTACTTTATTCTACACAATAGTATGTGTAAAATAAATACTGAGGTAAAGGCTATAGCAACAAATCTTGCAGTAGATGAAGAATTACTCAATACCGCTTATAAAATCGGCGGATACAGTACAAAAAAAGAAACGGTAAACACAGTGATTGAAGAGTTCATTGAACGGCGAAAATCTGAAGAGCTTATACAGTTATTCGGAAAAATTGAATATCATCCTTCTTATAATTATAAGAAGATACGATCACGATGAAATTTGTATTAGTTGATACGTCCATATAGTCGCTTGCCTTTAGAAAAAAGCGTCCGGATAGTCATGACAAAAAATTGATAGCATATCTTACATTTCTCATCCGTAATCATTATGCGATTATGATCGGTCCACTTAATCTACGGTGCGGGAATACCCGTGATGTGAGTATGCCATATCACGGGATAGTATTATTTGGATGCCTGCGCGATAATGTTATACACTGCATCATGGATAACCGAGTTGGTGATTAATAAATCATCTATTTCTTGTCGCGGATTATTCGATAGATTGGTTACCTTACCGCCCGCTTCGCTGACAATCAGCTTACCGGCGCAGGAACTTAAGCCCATTGACGGCTTGACGTTAATCATCGCTTCGCTTTTGCCGGTGGCAAGCCAGATAAGCTCATAGACCGTACAAACAATTATCCGTATGCCGCGTACATGCGGCTGTAATTTTTGTATAAGGTCGAGTACTTTTCCGCGGTATTCGGCATTATAACTCGATGTTAAACAAATACTGACAATCGATTCGTCAAGCCGCGAACGCTGCGACACCCGCAGTTTCATAGTGCCGCAGTACGCTCCCTCGCCTTTGATTGCGTAGTAAATAGCGTTATTCGGCCAATCGAATATGATGCCGAAAATCGTTTCTTTATTTTTCCGCAAGGCGAGCGTTGTGCCGAACATTGGAATACCGGCAGCAAAATTCACTGTACCATCAATCGGATCGATAAGCCATTCGTAGGAACTATCCCCACGGTTTTCGCCGTATTCTTCGCCGATAAACGTATGATCGGGAAAGCGCTGCCGGATGCCTTCTACAATTGCTTGTTCCATAAACCGGTCGGTAAACGTGGCAATATCGTTCAATTCTTTTTTTTCAATTCCTTGAACACTATACCGTGATGCTTCCCGATAGGCTCCCGTTACCAGCGGAACTAAATAATCGCAGAGGTGATGTAATGTTTCTGACGTCATGCTGCTATCCATTAAACTGCAAGTGTGAACCCCTAAAAACTAACCTTGAGTTTTAGAGATACCCAAGTGCCCCATTGCAATATTTGCTTCGGTTTCTTTATCGAAGAGGATGATGGAGTTGCCGGAAAAATCGAATGAGACTTTTTTATCAATGTTATAATCGACACTGCCGAACACAACGGAAGTAAGAATGGTGCCGTGTGAATTGATCTTAACGGTTGTTTCCATGCCCGCAGGTAAGGTTGAAAAGACGGTGCCCTCTGCACTTCCGTGTTCGCTTATCTGCACATATTCAGGACGGATGCCGAGAATAACGCTTTTTTCTTCAAACGGGAGCGGCGTATCGCTGACAAATTCCGCCTGCAATCCGCAAAATTGAATGGTACCCTTACGGTATTCCGCCTCGATAAAATTCATAGTAGGATTACCGATAAAGTCGCCGACAAATACACATGACGGCTTATTGTACATCTCGAGCGGAGCGGCGTATTGCTTTAACAGTCCCTTTTCCATAATGCAGACCTTCGTCGAAAGCGTCATCGCTTCCAACTGATCATGCGTAACATACACAAATGTGGAATCGGTGGTGCTGTGCAGCCGTTTCAGTTCAACCCGTATTTCCGTCCTCAGCTTTGCATCAAGGTTGGACAGCGGCTCATCCATAAATAAAATTTTGGGGTTGGGAGCAAGCGTGCGCGCAATGGCCACCCGCTGTTGTTGTCCGCCTGAAAGCTCACTCGGATATCTTTTTTCAAATTGCTCGATTTTCAGCAAGGCAAGCAGCTCCGCCACCCGTTCTCTGATGCGCTGGCTATCCCACTTTAAGTTTTGCAAGCCGAATGCGATATTTTGATACACCGTCATGTGCGGCCACAACGCATAGTTTTGAAACAAAAAGCCGACATTCCGTTTTGATGGCGGCACATTGATTCCTTTCTCCGAATCGAAGACGGGTGTGCCGTCGATAATAATCTTTCCCGATGTAGGCGTTTCCAGTCCCGCAATCATCCGGAGCGTTGTGGTTTTTCCGCAGCCGGAAGGGCCAAGCAGCGTTACAAATGCACGGTCGTCTATTGTCATATTGAGGTTATCGACGCCGACAAACTTTCCCCACTGCTTTGTCACCTGTTCCAATATAATCTCAGACATCTTATTTTCCTCCTACGCCTTTCGTAACGCTTGCGCCTGTCAATTTATTCACCACCCAGTTGATAAGCAGCACGATAATGACAATCAATAAGTTTAACGCATTGCCGTACTGAGAATATCCTTTTTCGTTGTAATACATCAGTAGGGTTGTTGTAATGAAATTACTATCCACAATCAAAAGCACGAACAAAGACAATTCGCGCATACACGAGATAAACGGCAAAAGATATCCCGACAAGAAACTCGGCTTTTGAATCGGAAAGATAATTTTCAGCATCCGTTTCCACCACGGCGTATTGGTTAAAATGGCGGCTTCTTCTATTTCGCCTGACAGCTGCAGCATCGCGCCTGTAGCGGACTTTGTTGCAAAAGGCATATATTTAATAGCGCCGACCAACACGAGCAGAAAAAACGATCCGTATAAAAACGACCAGTTAACCGACAGCGCAAGGTACGCCATACCGAACGCCATCGAAGGAATAAGATATGGAATAAACGCGAGTGTGCTCACGATTTTTGATAGCTTGGAATGCCGTTTGTTTACAACCGCGTAGCCGACCAACAATCCGCACGTACCGGCAATCAGTGCGCAGGCAAGTGAGAGCAGTAAGCTATGCCCCAGCGCACTCCATACATGAGCATTGACCAAAATACCGCCTTCCCAGTTATAGTATTGCGCTTGCAGCGCTTGAGAATTAGGGTCTCCGATCCAGAAATGAAACGACATATTGCCGAGTGTATAATTACCGGCGCTTTTCAGTACCGATTCTAGTGCAAAGGTGATCATCGGCAGAATGGAGATAGCGAAGACGATAAGAAGACCTGCTGCTGCAAGCGGCCGCCGCGCTGCTTTTAGATTGATGAATGATACTTGCGAACTTTTGCCGGTTACCGTTGTGTATGACTTCCGTTTTCCCGTAAACAGGTTGTTGATGCCCAGTACGAATAGCCCTAATACTACCAGCACGATACCGACGGCATAGCCTTGCGCCGGATATGCCTGATTAAAGTAGGTCATCGAGGTGGTTAACGTCATAAAGCCGATAGGCGTACCGAGAAAAACGGGTACCGCATACGCGCTTACGGAACTGGCGAACACCAGCAAAAACGTATTCATCATCGCGGGAGCTACAATCGGTAAGGTAATCTTTGTAAGGATTCTCCAGCGCGGCGTTTTTAGAATGGTTGCCGCTTCTTCAAGGTTTGCATCCATGTTTTTCAGAATACCGCCGATCAGAATATAGGCAAACGGCGCATAGTGAATACCGAGTGTCATTCCGATAGGGAACCGTCCGTAGACAAACCACTCCGGCGCATAGATATGGAACAACGAAGCGATAATGCCGTTTGCACTGCATCCGTGCATCGTTACGTTAGCAAACATGTTGTGCCAAAAAAGCGCAATCGTCCACGACGGCATAATGTACGGAAATAAAAGCAGCGCCGATATCGGTTTTTTCAGCGGGATATTCGTCCGGTTGATAAACCATGCAAATACTCCGCCGATAACAATCGCAACTGCGGAAGCAATCAACGCCATGGAAATTGAGTTAAACAGCGGAACGTAAAAGTAATTTTTACTGTAGTTATACTCCGATGTGAGTAAAAGCGATTTCCATCCGCTGAGCGATATGCTTCCCGCCGGCTCTCCATGAAACAAAGCCTCCCGTAAATGTACGGTAAAACTTTCGATAATCATCGAAATGAGCGGGAAGATAGCCGTTACACCGAGTAAAATGAGCGCAACGGTAAGAATGATATTTGAAGGCTGTGCGAAAAACGCTTTTAACTTGTTGCCGGCCCTCTTCACGGTAAGTGTCATAGGTTTCATATATATACAAGATACAAACCGGATCAATTATATCCTTCAAGAAGTTTGACAATCGATGCCCAATCGGATTTTACATCGGCATAATTTTCCAGTACAAATCCGTCGAGTAACGAATCTATGTCCTGTTGTACCGTGTTATTTGTAGAATACACCCCATTCCCTTCCTGATAGGTTGCAATGCCTTCTGCCGTCGACAGATAGTTAATAAAGAGCATCGCGGTATACGGACGGTCGGTTGTTTTTGCAATCTGTGTATAAAATTTATACGCATAACCGTTAAAGCCTTTCATTTTGTTGAAAAATTTTACTTTGTTATACGTTCCCTCTGCACCGGTTGAATACTTTGTTACCGGAGAAAATCCGATAACGGGCTTTTCCGCATCGACAACAATCTTGGAGGCTATCTTTCCTTCACTTTCGTAATCGGTTGCTTTTTTCAAAAAACCGTCTATAAATAAATAGCCAGCATTCTTAAAGTTTCCGGCAGCAATAGCGGAATCACATGTTCCTGCGCCGTATTTTTCATCGTAAGCAGCAGACAATTTTTGTGCCCATGCATCGGTTGTCAATGCTGCCATAAACAGCTGGTTAATCGGTTCTCCCGCTTTCCGGTAATAAACTGCCGATGAGGTGTCGATTAAATCCCACACATTGGTGATCTGTGCATCGAATTTTTTATCCATTGCAAATTCTTTAAAATAGTACATAAACGCGTACATATCGCTCTTCGCTGCGCCGGGTACAATGGGATTATAATTGATAAGATTTCCAGCGCCTAATTCAACACTTAAAGAAGCTCCGTTCTGGGTAACGACTGCATCAATTTCTGCCGAACCGCCGTCAATCAGCTTTTCAATAGCAGAATAGAAATCTTTTTCATTCTGCTTTACGCCGGAACCGGTTCCTTGCAGTCCGTATTTAGCAAAAAACGCCTTGACCGTTTTATCGGTTTTCGAGGATGTGGAGTACACGGTAAAATCGCCGGTTTCCGCCTTTGCACGCTCGATTAACTGTTCAATGCTTGTGTCTTTCGCATTATTGATAACACTCAGCACATCGTCCGCTTTCTTTTGCTGCCCGCATCCGGCAATAAGCCCGATTAGTAACAAACAAACCGCTACAATTCCGCATTTTTTCATGTTAGAAGACTCCTTTTTCGTTCCTGTAAATTTTTGAAAAAACAACAGGGTATCCTGAAAGCCTCGAAACGGTTTTTCAAGAGCCCGGATGGGACTAATTATACCGCTGCTTTCAAAAACTTTTCAACGAAAAATATAAAATATAAAATATGAAAGGAGATGGTTTTTCAATACTCTTGCGGCTCATCTTGCTGCCTTGTATAATAGTAGGTTACAGCAACGTATAGCAATCGATAGCCAATTGATGTACATAATTCTGTACACAATCAACCGTCAAATCGAATGCGCTTAAGTACACAGGAGAATCCATTTATGGCAGTTAAAAAAAGTGAATTATACGGCAGTTTATGGGCAAGCTGCGACAGTTTACGCGGCGGAATGGACAGTTCGCAGTACAAAGACTATATATTAACGCTGTTGTTCGTAAAATATGTATCGGATAAATACAAGGGTGTCGTATACGGAGAAATTGATATTCCTGAAGGCGGCAGTTTTGACGATATGCTCGCACTGATCGGACAGAAAAATATCGGTGAAGGCATGGACAAAGTTATTGCAAAACTTGCCGAAGCGAACAATTTACGCGGTGTTATCGATAACGCACATTTTAATGTTCCTGAAAAACTCGGAAGTGGGCAGGAAATGGTAGATAAGCTTAGCAATCTGCTTGCAATCTTCCGCGATAAAATGCCCGACTTCGGTAAAAACCGTGCGGACGGCGATGATATCATCGGAGATGCCTACGAATTCTTAATGAAAAAGTTTGCGACCGAAAGCGGAAAAAGCAAGGGACAATTCTACACACCCGCTGAAGTTTCCCGTGTTTTAGCGCATGTTATCGGGATCGAAAAGGCTGTATCCGGTGAAAGTACCTTGTATGATCCTGCCTGCGGTTCCGGTTCTCTTTTGATTCGGGCGGCGGAAGCTGCTCCGCGGAATGTAGCGGTGTTCGGACAGGAAAAAGATATTACGACAGCGGGACTTGCCCGCATGAATATTGTGCTGCACAACAGAGGAACGGGAGAGATAAAAAGCGGCAATACGTTTTCTTCCCCGCAGTATAAAGATCCCGATGATGAAAGCGCCTTGCGGCAATTCGACTTTGCCGTTGTCAACCCTCCGTTTTCCGATAAAAATTGGACAGACGGCTTACAGGATTATGGTCAATTTGACGGATACGGAGAGCGTCCGCCTCAAAAGAACGGAGACTTTGCATGGCTTTTGCACGTTATTAAATCATTAAAACGGAATGGCAAAGCAGCGGTCATCCTTCCGCACGGCGTTCTGTTTAGAGGAAATGCGGAAGCGACAATACGCCGCGCATTGGTTGATAAGGGATACATCAAAGGTATTATCGGGCTACCTGCAAACTTGTTTTACGGTACCGGTATTCCCGCGTGTATTATCGTTATCGACAAAGAAAAGGCAGAAAAACGCGGCGGAATTTTTATGATTGACGCAAGTAGAGATTTTATAAAAGACGGCAACAAAAACCGTCTACGGGAACGGGATATATATAAAATCACAACGGTATTTAATGCGCAGATGGAAATTCCTTATTACTCCCGCTTCATTCCGTTGAGCGAAATACAAGAAAAAAACGATTATAACCTCAATATTCCGCGCTACATACAAAGTGGCGCAAGAGAAGATATACAGAACTTAAGCGGGCATTTGAAAGGCGGCATACCTGTAGATGACATCGACAGCTTAAACACATATTGGAATGCATTTCCTCAATTAAAACCGGCACTTTTTAAGCCGCTCAGAAAAGATTTCTATTCGCTTACAGCGGAAAAAGAATCGTTTTACGGTATCATCGAAAAAGATCCTGCGTTTGAAGAATATGCGCACACGCTTGAAGCAGCTTTTGAAAGTTGGGTTCAAAAGGTAAGAAAACCGTTGTGCGGAATCACTGAACAAACGAATCCGAAAGAACTGATCCGGCTGTTGGCGGACGCTCTTATCAAAGCATTTAAACCGATAGCGCTGATCGATATATATGATGTGTACGAAGTATTGCTGTCATACTGGAACGAAACGATGGGCGATGATGTTTATCTTATTATGCAGGACGGGTATGCCGTTATTCGTGAGATTGACAGCTTAAAAAAGCCAAGCGCCCAAAAAAATGCCGCTACAGGTGCAACGAGAACCGAGTGGGATGGTAAAATTATCCCTAAAGAACTTGTCATTGAACATTTTTTCTTCACGGAAAAAACAGCGATCGATAAGATAGAACAACTTATTACCGTAATTCAAGAAGAAGTGGATGAACTTTTAGAAAATGCTGAAGAAGATTCGATTATTGCTGAAGTTTTAACAGAAAAGAAAATACTGAACAAGGCGCTGCTAAAGCAACGGCTTGCAGAATTAAACAAAGAATCCGGCAGCTCGGACGATGCGGCGGTTTTGCAATCTTTATGGGAAAAACAAAATAAGATAGACGAGCATATCAAGCTGTTAAAAGGGCTCCGTGCTGCACTTGATGAAAAAACACGCTGCCGTTATGCCGAACTATCCGATAAGGAATGCTTAAAGCTCCTCCTCGATTTAAAATGGTTCCGTTCTATTTCAAACGGCATTTACGCACTCTACGAATCGGTAAATCATCATATTTCAGCCCGTATCACCGAACTTGCCGAACGCTACGACCATACCTTACCGGAACTTGAAGCAGAAACAGCGGCCCTTGAACAAAAAGTTAAAGCGCACCTCCAGAGGATGGGAATCAAATGGTAGCGCCTGAAGGATGGGAAATTGTCGAGCTAGGAGATAAGGCAGATATCTACCGCGGGAGTTCACCTCGTCCGATAGATTCATTTCTCACAACAAAAGCGTCCGGTATAAATTGGATAAAAATTGGAGATGCATCTCCTTACTCCAAATACATTATTTCATCTAAAGAACGTATAATTCCAGAAGGATTACTATATTCCCGTGCAGTTTTCAAAGGTGATTTTATTTTATCAAATTCTATGAGTTTTGGACGCCCTTATATATTGAAAATTAATGGTTGCATTCATGATGGCTGGCTAGCGATACAAAATTATCATAGACATTTCGATACGGATTTTCTTTATTATAGTTTATGTTCAGAAACTGTGTTGCAACAATACATAAATATGGCTGCTGGCAGTAGTGTCAAAAATTTGAATAAAGAAAAAGTTGCTAAGCTCATTATTTGTGCGCCTCCGCTCCCTGAACAACGCCACATTGCAGAAGTACTTTCCGACACGGATTCATACATAAGCGCTTTGGAGAGGCTTATTGCAAAAAAAGAAGCGGTAAAACAGGGTACTATGCAGGAGTTGCTTACCGGAAAGTGCCGATTACCGGGATTTAAGGGTGAGTGGGTTGAGAAACAATTAGGCAATGTCACAAATATTTTTAAAGGGCATGGCTTATCAAAAGCAAAGATAGCATTAGAAGGTTGCTTTCCTTGTATTCTCTATGGTGAACTTTTTACAGAATACAATGAAATAATTACATCTATCACCAGTAGAACCAACTATATAGAAGGAGTGCCATCAGTAAAGGGGGATATACTAATTCCGGCTTCCACAACAACAATCGGTATTGACCTTGCAAAAGCTTCTGTAATTCCTTTTGATAATGTGCTACTCGGCGGCGATATAAATATTATTCGACCAAATGATAAAAATATCAATTCTATATTTCTTGCTATGTATATAATGTATACTAAGAAAATAGAAATTAGCATAAGAGCGAAAGGATCAACTGTGTATCATTTGCATGGCAAGGATTTATTTGATTTATCATTATGTATCCCCCCAACCCTTGCCGAACAAACCGCAATAGCTGAAATACTTTCGGATATGGATGCGGAATTATCAGCCTTAAAAAAGAAGCTGGAAAAAATTCGGTTGATAAAACAGGGAATGATGGATGCTCTTTTGACAGGAAAAATCCGCCTACCGGAAGATAAACCGAATGTGCAATTTACGCAAAGAAAAGAGCCGAAAGAAATACTGTACGCCGCAGAAAAAACGGAAGGGTATACGGCGAAAAATTAAGGAAGGAAAATACAATGTTAAAAATAAATGAAACTGATAACTACGGTGAGATATTGATTTATAACAGTGAAGACGGTATTGCGAAGATCAATGTCAACCTAAAGAATGAAACGGTATGGCTTTCGCTTGACCAAATGGCACAGCTGTTTCAACGCGATAAATCAACGATTTCCCGCCATATTAAAAACGTTTTCGCTGAAGGAGAACTGCATGCAGATTCAGTTGTTGCAAATTTTGCAACAACTGCCGATGACGGGAAAATTTATCAGGTTGATTATTATAACCTTGATGTCATCATTTCTGTCGGCTATCGGGTAAAATCCATACGAGGCACCCAATTCCGCATCTGGGCTAATTCCGTTTTAAAGGAATATATTAAAAAAGGCTTTGCTTTGGATGATGAACGGTTGAAAGGAAACGGTGGAGGAAGCTATTGGAAAGAGTTGCTTGACCGTATTCGGGATATACGGTCTTCTGAAAAGATGTTATACCGGCAAGTGCTCGATCTTTATGCAACCAGTGTCGACTATGATCCAAAGAGTGAAGAGTCTCTTGCCTTTTTTAAGATTGTGCAAAATAAACTGCACTATGCAGCGCACGGTAATACGGCAGCCGAAGTTATTTTTAAAAGAGCTGACGCTCAAAAACCGTTCATGGGTCTTAAAACGTTTTCAGGTGATCTTCCGGTGCTGAAAGATGTAGGTATCGCAAAAAATTATTTGGATGAAGAAGAATTAAAAATTCTCAATAATCTTGTTTCCGGTTATTTTGATATAGCTGAAATCAATGCCATTGAGCATAAACCGATGTATATGCAAGACTATATCGAACAGCTGGATGCCGTGTTAAGTTCCGGTAAACGGAAATTACTTCAAGGATCCGGAACAATAAGCCATGAACAGGCTATAAAAAAAGCAAAAGAAGAGTACCGTACATATCAAAATCTTATACTCAGCCCTGTAGAAAAAGCTTATTTAGAAAGCTTAAAAAATACTGCAAAAAAAGTTAAAAAAACTGCACGAACAAAACCTCATAAGGAGAAGCCCGATGCCAAAAATAAATGAGACGGAACGTCAAACACAGGATCGCATCTTGCATCTCTTTTGCAGTGCGGAATACTTAGACTATGAATATGCCGGAAACCTGCAGCATACGATAAATACGAATATCAGAGAAAAAGATTTACTTGCGTGGCTTACCGATTCGCATGGCGGCGGATATAGTATAACGCTTGCGGAAAAAGCCATTGATACATTAGTGAAAGCGGCAAACAATTTAGAACACGGTTTATATCACGCAAATCAAACGGTGTATACGCTTTTAAAATACGGCATACCGGTTACGGAAACCGCCGGTAAAACTCCTACAACGGTTTATCTAATCGACTGGGATCATCCGCTGCAAAATAGGTTTTTCATTGCCGAAGAGGTAACCATCCGCTCAGAATCGGAGCGCCGTCCCGATCTTGTCGTGTTTGTAAACGGTATTGCGCTTGCCGTGCTCGAACTCAAACGGGCAACCGTTTCCGTTGCTGCGGGCATACGGCAGCTTCTTTCAAATCAAGAGCCGTACTTTAACAAACCGTTTTTTTCGACGATACAATTTTGCATAGCCGGAAATTATACGGAAGGTCTACGGTACGGAACCGTCGAAACGGAAGAAAAATATTATCTTGAATGGAAAAACGATACTGTTCATACGGAAGCGCAGCCGCTGGATGAAGTATCCCTTACTATCCTTGAACAATGCAAACATTTCCCTGATAAATTTGAACAGCACTTATTCAGTTTATTTCATAAAGATCGATTCCTTGATTTGATTCATAACTTTATCATTTTTGACAACGGTAGAAAAAAGATTTGCCGCCATAATCAATTTTTCGGTATTAAAAAAGCACAGTTAAAACTGGCAAAAAAGCAGGGCGGCATTATCTGGCATACGCAAGGAAGTGGAAAAACACTTACGATGGTGTGGCTTTCAAAATGGATATTGATGCATAATGCCAATGCCCGTGTACTCATTATCACCGATCGCGAAGAGTTGGACGACCAAATAGAGAAAAAATACAAAGGTGTTGCAGAACATATTACTCGGGTAACCTCGTGCGCTGATCTTATCAAAAATTTAGACAGTACAATTCAAGTTGATACAAACGATAGGCATAATACCAGTGGTCGATTGCTCTGTTCGCTTATTCATAAATTCGGTGTACACGGCGCTGCAGCCGGTAAAGAAGATGATGCTACTACAGCGAAAAGATCGGTTGAGCAATTCATCAAAGAATTAAAAGAAGTCTTACCGAAAAATTTCAAAGCAAAAGGAGATTTTTTCGTGTTTGTCGATGAGTGTCATAGAACGCAAAGCGGGCTTTTGCACATCGGTATGAAACAAATCCTCCCCGATGCTGTTTTTATCGGTTTTACCGGCACGCCGCTTTTAGTAAAAGATAAAAAGACAAGTCTTGAAGTCTTTGCACCCGGATATATTCATACTTATAAATACGACGAAGCGGTTGCAGATAAAGTGGTACTCGATTTGCGTTATGAAGCGCGAGATATTGAACAAACCATCACCGCACAAGAAAAAATTGACGCGTACTTTGAGGCGAAAACGCGCGGTTTAAATGATGCTGCTAAAGCAAAACTCAAAGAGCGGTGGGCAACTATGCAAACCGTTTACAGTTCCCGTAAACGGCTGGAAGTGATTGCCGAAGATATCATATCGGATTTTACCGTAAAAAGCAGGCTGAGCGACGGAACAGGCAATGCATTGCTCGCCGCAAACAGCATTTATGATGCGTGTAAATACTATGAAATTTTTACTGCAAAGGGATTTCCTCAGTGCGCTATTATCACATCTTTTACACCCGAAAAAAATAAACTTGCTACGGAAGCTGCCGATTCCGAAGAATACAAAAAATATGCCGTGTACAAAAATATGTTAAACGGGCAAAGCATTGAAGCTTTTGAAACGGAAGCAAAACGGCAGTTTGTTGAAGAGCCCGCCCGCATGAAGGTTCTTATTGTAGTGGATAAATTATTGACCGGTTTCGATGCGCCGCCGTGTACCTACTTGTATATTGACAAGTCAATGCAGGATCATGGCCTGTTTCAAGCAATATGCCGCGTCAACCGGCTGGATGGAGCGTCAAAAGAGTTCGGCTATATTATCGACTATAAACAGCTTTTCGGCAGTTTAAGGGATGCGCTTGCAAAGTACACATCCGGCGCTTTTGAAGGTTTTGCGGAAGAGGATATCAAAGATTTACTAAAGAACCGTCTTATTGAAGCACGGAAACATCTTAATCATATTCTTGAAGAACTGGCTGATTTATGCGGCGGAATAACGGCGGGCAATCCTCAACTCATTGATTATATTCACTACTTTTGCGGGGAGAACGGTATTACCGGACTTGATGAAGAAGTCTATGCGCAAAGCCGTGAAAAGCTCTATACCTTGGTCAATCGGCTTATCCGTGCGTATGCCGAGATTAAAGGCGATATGGAAGATGCCGGTTATACCGCAGAGCAACGTGCCGATATAGATGAGCGAGTGAGCTTTTATACTTCGCTTAAAATGGAAATCGGACGGGCAAGCGGAGATTTTATCGATCTTAAATTATATGAGAACGATATGCGGTATCTTATTGACACCTATATCAAAGCCGATGACAGCCGAAAACTTGGCGCGTTTGACAATTTTACGTTGCTTGATTTTGTGTTAATGCAGGAAGAAAAATTAAAAGGGAAAGATAAAGAAGCGGTTGCCGAAGCAATTGAAAATAATATCAGAAAAAAGATTGTCGAAAAACAGCCGTTAAATCCTAAATACTACGAAAAACTTTCCCTCATTCTTGCTCAGTTAGTTGAACAGCGCCGAAAAGATGCCCATAGTTACGAAGAGCTGCTGCTGCAGTATATTGAATTAGTAAAAAAAGCAGAACGGCCGGAAAATAATTCCGACTATCCGGTGAGTATCAGAAAAAGCGGAGCGCTGCGGGCATTTTATGACAACTTTGGAAATGATGAACAATTAGCCCTTACGCTTGATCAAACGATACGGGACAGTAAAGAAGCGGACTTCCGTAATAATCAGTTTAAAGCAAAAAAAATTAAGAGAGCGCTTTTTACTGTGTTAGGTGATCAGATGTTGGTAGAAAGCGTCTATGCGCTCGCAGCGGAGCAACCGGAGTATTAAATGATTATAACCGTTTCGGATATACCGATTACAGTGTACAAGAAAAATATAAAAAATATGCACCTCTCTGTGCGCCCTCCCGACGGTGCGGTAACAATATCAGCCCCATTCAGCATAAAAGATGCAACCATTATGTTATTTGTGCGGACGAAGTTGCCGTGGATAAAAAGACAGATTGCTCAATTTAAAACACAAGAGCGTCAATCCGAGCGTGAATATGTATCGGGAGAGACGCTCTATGTTTGGGGTAAACGGTATTATCTTGAAGTATGTCTCGGCAGTAAAAACTCACTCAAGCTTTCAGGTTCCAAAGCCCTTTTGACGGTACGGAAAAACAGCACCGTACTACAGCGGGAACGCTTTATTCGTGAATGGTACCGAAGCATTCTTAAACAGGAAATCGAACGGATATTGCCTCGCTGGGAACGTATCACCAACTTAAAACCTACGGGATGGCAAACAAAATATATGAAAACGCGCTGGGGTACGTGTAATACGGTAACTAAAAAAATATGGCTTAACGTACAGCTTGCAAAAAAAACACCTGAATGTTTAGACTATGTCATTTTGCATGAACTCATTCATTTGGTTGAAAAACATCATAATGATAATTTCAAGTCGCTTATGGACACATATATGCCGATGTGGAGAGAAATAAAAAAATCATTAAATGATCAGATACTTGATTATATGGAAGCGTGAAGAGAAAATGAACTGAAAAATAATCTTGATGGTATCAGTCAAAAAGTTTTGACGCAAAGTTTACGTTCTATGGAAGACGATGGACTCATCATCCGCCGCGAAATTAAAAGGGCTTCGCCGAAAGCGGTTGAGTCTTGTTGCGAATTTTACGCGATACGCTGTGCCGCATGGCAGCAGGCAGCATTGTCTGCAATATGGGCGTACTCGGCACTAAAAACTCACTTGAGCATTTCGCCTCCATCCAAGAAATTCCGAGCGGTGTGTATCTTACCGGCTTTCACAGCAATTTTCCTACTGTATTTTCTCCCAGTATATTATGCATATTGATACTTTACAAAAAACAGTATTTCCTACAGCTGATATAACCTGCCAGAACCGGATATTTGACGGTCAATAATAGGATTACCTTTATAACCGATGGATCCTGATCCGCTGATATGAACTGCTAAAAAGTCTATAACCCATACTTTTGCAGAACCGGAGCCTGAAATAGAAATATCGGCCTTTTGGGTTTCCAAACCGACTGCTTTTACATCGCCAGAACCGGAAATATCCCCCTCTAAATATTGAGCTTTCCCTGTTGCTTCAAAAGACCCCGAACCGGATATTTTCAGCTTTAAGTTTTTTACGGTAATATTGCGTGCAACAACATCACCGGATCCGGCAACAGCTACCGACATCGTGTGTCCGGGCATATTGAAGGATGAAATAGTACCTGTAATCGAACCGGTCATTGTTAATTTCGTTAAGACCGGCATGGTAATCAATGCCCTGCAATGTGTGCGATCTATACTATATCCGCGTTGAAAGCCGATATACAAGGTTCCATCGTCGACATATATATCTAAATAAGAGAAAAGATTTTCATCGGTATCAATAGTAACGGAAAAAGTTTCACTCTGCCGTATATCAACCCTCCAATCGCCACTGACAGAAACGGAATCAAAATTACTCCGGGAAAAACTCTGCGTTTGTATTTTTCCGTTTCCATGAACACGGTGACCAACCAGCACAACGCAGCTACTTGCTGTAACCAAAAACACTGCGGTAATGGCAGCACATACAATATTCATACTTTTGCTCTTTTTTTTATTCATAAAAAATCCTAACAATAATCAATATCGTGACATAGAATAACTTAAGCCAGAAGCGATGTCAACATCATTCTTAAATCGAGAGAATGGAGATACAAAAGTTAGAAAAAAAGTACTGCAATCATATCTTTGATGCGTTGCTCATTCTCAGAAGCGGCATAGGTACTACTTGTATTAAACAGAAGCAGCAAATACGCCGTATGCTTCCCAAAGTGTCATAAAAAGATATGAAACAGCCCCCTCTACTTCTGCACAAACTCAATCTTATTCCGTATCCTGTTCAGCTTGCTGAAATAAACACCGAGCGTAAAGTACAGCAATAGGAACAAAAGCTGCATACCGATATTGTTCCAATCGGGGCGCAGCATCCGTTCAGTAAAAGTATTTGCACGCACATAATAGTATGTCGGAAAGACTTGAGCGAGCGTAGTAATGCTTTTCGGCAGCAGTTCCTGTTCCAAAAAAATCCCCGAAATAAAAGCAAGCGACAGGGGAAGCACCGTACCGACAATACCCATTACCGCACCTTTTTTTAACGCGGCGTTCAGCATAAAAACCGCACTTAAAACCACCGATGCGTAGACGGCAGCGTTCAGCGTATAGCTTGCAAGCGGCAAGGTACGGATAGTCTGCCGGTACATTAGCGCGGCAAAGGCAATTAACACCGCAAGAAAGAGGGCGACGACGGTCAGCTGCGCAGCAAAATTTTCAAAAGCAAACCGTATATTCGACACCGGTGAAACGGCCGTGCGGATTCTCAGCCGCTCGTTATTTAATTCAAACAGCGCCCAGCCGATGGAATTGATAATCAGCGAGAATATTGCCCATCCCAGAAAATTGAAAAAATATTTAAGCCCTGCGGCAGTCGATGTGTCTTCCTCTCGGTTCACCTTGATAACCTCGGTTCGTACCGCAAGCGCGTTTCGTACTTTTTCAAAGTCGAAAGCCCCCGTTGCTTCCTTTGTTGCAAGTGCAAAGCGTAAAAAGGTTTGTATTTGCGAATCGATATAAAACGCTGCCGTCCGCCTGCCGTCTTTAATGCTGCTGATTCCTTTTTGTCCTAATTCTGTTTTCTGTTCAAATCCTTCGGAAATAATCAGTCCCACATCAACTGTACCGACGGAAATATTTTTTCTGAGCTTTTTCAAAAGCGCTTCATCACTTAAACCGGAATCGCCCAAAAGCGTCACCGTGTGTTTTGTTTGCAAATAGGTGGTCAGCTGCTCCGAAAGCGGTGAATGATCTTGATCTGCAATGCAAACGGTAAGCGGCGTTTCGGAAAAACCGTGCGCATTCCTGCTTTCTGGTTGCAGCATTACAAAACACAGAGACAAAAAGATAGCAAGAAAGATGACGGTGCCGATTTTCCGCTGCCATATCATCTGCAAAAAATGCTTATAGACTGTCATACTGTACCTCCCGCGCATTAAAAAACGCAATACTTAAAAACAGCGCGATAAATCCTGAGTACACAGTAAAAAATAACGGCGCTAAATCGTATTCGTGCAGGATATTGATGTTGTATAACGTATCCGTAAAAAGCGCGATGGGGTTTATTTTACTCAGAAGCGGGAACGAAGCATCCAATGCGGTTTTAACACTGACGCTCATCATACCGGATAAAAAGGAGAGAAACAGCGAACTGAATACGCACAGCATTACTTTTGTGTTTTCCGCCATTTTCGGAATTGAGCCGATACAGAGGCCGAAGGCGGTTCCGAACAGATTTGCATAGATCAACAGCGGAAGCGTTACTGCAAAATCCGTGATGAGGTTAATCTTTAACACAAGCATAACATAGCCGATGTATAAAAGATTCGATGCAAGGTTAAAGCAGACAAAGAACAGGACACCGGAAAGATATATTCTGAACCGCTTGATAGGCGCTGCGGACATTCTTACCGCTAATTTTGAAATATTTGCCTGCATGCGTTCGGGGATGGAAATTGAGCCGAACATACTGTAAATGGAGACCATCGCCAAAAGCGAATAGAATAAAATCATCATCGAATTGTTTTGTTCATTCTTACTGTCGATGTACTGCTTTCTGTAAGCAGAAGGCAGTATCGGGATACCGAGCGCATCGGTTTGCTTTATCTGCTCTACTATGTTTTTAATGATTGTCTGCGCGATACCGTTTTTGTATATTCTGATCGATAAATCGTCTTCGATGAACGCGTGAATACTGCCCTCGCGCAAGGCAGCATCGGCAGCTTCTTGTTCCATCGGAATAACATGCACTATCGGAATAAAATTAAAGATGACTCGATGGGGATTTGTTTCGGTAATGCCGGTGTTTACGGCAGTGCTTATACCCCGTGTGTTGATGGCGGAGAAGATTACAAAAAATAGCGACGACAAAATGATCGGATAGGCTACCGTCCAAAACATTCCTTCTACCGTAAAGATCATCGAAATTGCCGTGTACTTTAATTCGCGTAAAAAATTCATCAGTCCCGCAGATCCTTTCCCGTAAGCTCTAAGAAAATGTCGCTGAGACTGGGACGTTCGGAATACAATTTGCGATATGCGAGCTGCCGTTTATTGATAAAGAGAATCAGTTCGTTTAGGTTGTTGATGGAGTTTTCAAAAGTGATCAGCCATTCCGAGCCGTTTTGTACAACGCCGGTTACGTGCGGAATGGTGTTCAATGCTTCCATGATGCTGTCAGCGGTATCGTGCAGACCGACAAACTCAACGACAACTTTTTCGCTGGTGCGGATAAGGTCTTTCAACTCGTCAAAGGTACCGTTTGCAATATCCCGTCCGTTATCCATAATCACCATCCGGTCGCAGAGCTGTTCCGCTTCTTCAAGATAGTGCGTGGTGTACACAATGGTGCTGCCGTTTTGCGCCAGCTTTCTGATACCGGAAAGAATAAAGTTTCTGCTCTGCGCATCGACGGCAACGGTCGGTTCGTCCAAAAAAATGAGTTCCGGCTTATGCGCAATGCCGCAGGCAATATTGAGCCTCCGTAATAATCCGCCGGATAGCTTTTTCGCTTTATACGATTCGTAGTTGTTAAGACCGACAAAGTCGATTGCTTCTTTTACCAGTTTTTTTCGTTCGGCTCCGTTATCGATGTACAGTCCGCAAAAGTAGTCGATGTTTTGTTTAACGGTAAAATCGTAATAGACGGATACTTCCTGCGGCACAAGGCCGATTTTCCGTTTTATTGCAAAAGCATCGGGACGCATCGGCTCATCAAAAATCCTGATCTCGCCTTTATCGTACTTTAACAGCGAAAGGATGCAGTTTATTGCCGTTGTCTTACCACAGCCGTTCGGCCCCAACAGCCCAAGCACTTCTCCTTTTGCAACGTCCAAATTAAAATGATCCAATGCGATTTTTTCTTTATACCGCTTAACCAGATTTTTTACCGACAATACCGGTGTGCTCATACATTCTCCTCGCCGATTCGGCTGTTCCATTAACCATTTTTTTCCGTCAATTCAGGTATGCGTATTGTACGCTTTTGTCCAATCTAAAGAAAGGTGTGCAATATCATATTGGCGTATGACATTTGTCATTGGTAATGTTTGCCGGTCAATTAAGCTACTGCTTAGGACAACCAACCTCCTTGTTTGAAAGGATACAGAAACACAGCCGCCCTTCTTACCAATTTTCAGAACTTGTGATAAAATAAAGGGCAAGGAGTGCGCTATGCCTACGATGACTATGAATAATACCTTGTATCAAGAACTTGAGCAAGCTGCAAAGATGACCGGCTGGACAACAACCGCTGTCTTAGAAGCAGCGTTGCGCCGCTATTTTGCCGAATTACGGGAAGATGCTGAAGATGCCGCCCGCGCCGAAAAAGCATGGAATGATTTTGTAGCCAGCGGAGAAAAGACCTACAGCATTAATGAAATACGACAAGAGTTCGGATTATGAAAGTCATTCTTACAGAAACGTTTAGAAAGCAATTAAGGAAACTGGACGCGGCAATTTCCAAGCGGGTTTTGGATTACCTTGAACAGATAGAAAAACTGGACAATCCGCGCTCCCGCGGAAAAGGTCTGACAGCAAACCTTTCAGGTTTATGGCGATACCGTATCGGTGATTACCGTATCTTATGCTGCATCAAAGATGATGAACTGATCGTTACTGTTCTTGAGATTGGACACTGCTCATCGGTGTATGAATAGTTGGTCTTCTCTATTTTCGTATAATAATACATATCTTTAAATGATTTCCGTTCCACTAAGACTGCTGCTTTCAAATTTTTCAACATTTTATTTTGCAAATGCCGTTTCTGAATCTCGTTATACTGGTTATTCGTGCGGATGGTTGACAGTCATTTGTCACAGTGCAGAACGTCGGGGATAAAATCATTATGGGATGATAAAGCTGCAGGCAAGGAGATACTCTCCTAAATGCAAAATTACAACGCTATTTGCAACCGTTGCTTTAATGCGCTTTGTAGTTCTTGCGAAAAATTGAGGTTAGCATTTTCCGCAGCTTCCGCAAGCCAAGCAGGCAGCGTTACATTTTTACGGATAGCTTTATTTTTAACCATTGCACGATATCGAGTCGTATCAGCTCTTATTATTGAGAGTATATCATTCTTTTTGTGTACGATTTGCTGTTGCGGTGTTGCTTTTTTAATTTCAAATTGCTCATCTTCTGCAACGCATAACCATGCTGCCATAGCGTCTTCTATTTGCTCTATAGCATCTTGTAAATCTTTTCCGGTTGTTATGCAGCCATTAAGGTCGGGAACACGCACATACACAGTACCGTCTTTTTCTGTAAAAACTGCAGTATAAGCATATTTCATTTCTTTGCTCCTTGTTCGATTTCTTTTTGAATGTACCGCAAGTCATGGAGCCCTGTGTATTCATCACTTCTTTAAGTGTCATAGTTACGATAGTACTCATCGATTTCCTTTTTTCTACATCTCATTCAAAGGTTAGCAGTATTTTTCTCTTCATTATTAGTGTGTATTATTTTGTATACACAGTCAAGATTGGCTGATTCAAGTTTTTGCAAGAGGAAGTATTCATATTTAATTTTATGCGTAGATATTATCTCGTGCCTCTAATAATCTTTCAAGCACTGTTAGCATATTAAATATATTCTATAAAACAATAAATATATATACCTATAAGAATATTTTTATTATTCATATTTGCATAAAAATATTGACTTTTTCTATATTTAGCTGTATCTTGTATCTATTCTTATAGATAAGGAGGAACTTTTTATATGGATCTGAAATCATTTCGTGAAGATAAACTTAAAATAACGCAGTCTGCTTTTGCAGAGCTGATTGATGTTGACCAGTCCAATATTTCAAGATGGGAGAAAGACTCAAATAGCATCCCTTTTCAAGTGATACAAAAGATTCTTGAAAAAACCGGCGCTACGTATGAAGAATTGACGGGATGGAAGAAACCGATTCTTAAACCGCTGGATGTTAAAGACACTTGGAAAAATATGAAATTAACTAACGATTCTTTTTCTGCAATTTTACAAGAAAGCCATATTCCGGATGAATACCGTAAATCTTATATTGAGGATTTGCAGTGCGGTGTAGCTGCAAATCTAGTAAAACCTAAAGTCGCAGTAGTAGGACGCTCAGATACAGGGAAAAGCGCTCTCATCAATGCATTATTAGGTACCGATAAAATGCCTACGTCATGGACCCCGACAACATCAGTTGCAGTTTATATTAAGCATATTTCGGATAAGCCTTCTTTTATTGAAGAAGATGTATGGGTATTTGCTAACAAAGGTGAAACAGAAAATTTGTGGGATGAACGTAAATTTTCTGATGAAGTCTATTGCCGCTCTTGGAAAATCGGAGGAGGTGGGATAGAAATTTTGCGCTCTTTTGGAACACGGCAAGGAGAAAATTATGAAAAAGGCGCTGGCTCAGCTGTAGTTTTTATTGACGCGCCTATTTTAAAAACTTGTGACATTGTAGATTTACCCGGCTTTGGTACGGAAACCGAAAACGATGACAATATCACTTTTGCTGCGGCACAAAAAGCTGATGCGGTACTTTATCTCTCACAAGCCAACGGATTTATGCGAATTGAAGATATTATCTATTTGAAACGCAATATAAGTGAACTTCCTATCTGGGAGAAAAAGGATGAAAATTCCTTACAGCCTCTTTCTAATCTGTTTGTTATTGCGTCTCAGGCGCATACGGTAAGTAATGGCAACAAAGTACAGCTCGAGGAAATACTGAATGTAGGTTGCGCCAATTTATTGAAAACACTTCCCGATGGGTATTGGACTAATCGGGAAAAAGTATCAGGTTATACATATGCAGACAACGGCTTCAATGAGCTCCGCTCCCGTTTCTTTGCATACACTGTTGATATCCCGGATATATGCTCACCGTTTAATGCTGCTTTGGCTGAAGTTCTTGAATCGCTACCCCTTATCATAGACAAAAGAACAAAATCTTTTATACGAGACTATATTGAATCCCGAAAGACTAATATCATCAATAAAATTCAACAGTATGAGGGAATTATTGCTGATCATGAGAAATATGCAATGTTGCTTACCGCAATTGAAGAAAATGAACTTACTCGAATGCAGGATAATAGTAATTACAAAAAAGATATTCAACAGGAAATCGTTCGCCTTTCCTCTGAATCCATTAATGAATTTAGCGAGTATATTGCGGAAACCATCAATATAGATGCCCTTGTTCGCCTTATCGAAAAAAAAGGAGTCAGGAACAAAAAAGCTGATATTGAATTATTCGGTAGCGCTTTACAGAGCATGATACAAGAGCAGTGTGAAACAATTCTTGCGGAAAAGGCGGATGTTCTAGTTGAAAAGACAAAAAAGTATGTTACTTTCTATAAGCAAAGTATCGGCCAGCTTTTTAAAAGCAATAGTGTCGTTGTAGACTTTGATGTCGAACAGACATTCGCATCAGCCCTTTCTTTCGGAATAATTGGAGGATTTGGGACATTCCTTGCGAGAAGTATTTTCTCTAGACTTTTATTTACAGGGGCTGGTTTTTCAGTCGTTTCATCTCTTGTTCCTACTGTCGTTACAAGCTCGATCTTTGGGCCAATCGGCATGTTCGTCGGATTCTTGATTACGGAAGGATTAAGTCTTGTAAACTTATTCGGCGGTGGATGGAAAAAGGCTGTCGCTAGAAAAATTATCGCTATTTTTGAAAAAGAAGAGTTTAGTCAAAAATTCTCTAGCAGTATTGAACAGTATTGGAAACAAACCCAAACTGCTATTGAGCAAACAATTGAAACATTAGACACAGAATGGGATACGTATGTCAAGAATCTTCGTGATGCAGTGAATGAATATGATATTCAAGAGATTGAATATCATATTAATACTTTAAATTATTTGTCCGATTGTTTCAATAAAATCCGTTGTACAATATCGGGTTGATAATCTTTACAAGCGAAAACATTTATCAGGAGGATAAAAATGCTTAGTTTATTTGAGGAATATAAGAACAGTGGAAAAATAGAAGAAGCTCTATTAGTCGGACGCAATTTATTTAATCGAAATCCCGGGGATGAGAAAATTTTTTCTGCATATTTCTCATATCTTTGCACGTTAGCGGAAACCCTTCCTTCATTTGCAGATAGAAGTAGTTTTGCGGAACAAGCGAATGTGGCTCTTGCTTTTTATTCTGAAAATGCCGCACTCACGAGCGAATCTATTAAAACTTTCTTTGCACAGCGGCAACGCATTAATGCCATTTTCGATGAAATCGAAAAAAAGAATTTAGAAAGTAACGAAAAAAAGCGCCGCGAGATTGAATCGTTTAATACTGATCGCTTAAAAGAATTATATGCTCTCAAAGATGCATTGCAGAAAGTTGATACACAAAAAGAATTTGACGATATTCTCGCTCAAATTGGGAATCTTGACAGTAAAATTGATAAAGATGCATTGACTGATGAACAAAGTTCAGTATACGGATCTTTGACAAAAGATCATACGGAATTCATTAGTATGAAAATGCGTCAACTGGAATACAAAAAAAATATCGCCTATAACAGGCAAGCAGTTGATGAGTTTGCTCTCGCATTTAAGCAATTTAATAAAAATGAGAAGCAGTATAAAGATAAAACCCAATTGTTTCATCTTGCCTCAACAAAACTTTTTGCATTTGATGCTTCTCGTTTATTTAATGAGACATTGATTTATTTTAATCATGTTTATTCATATATTTTTAGCAAACTTGATGATGACGGTAAACTTGCCCTGACACGATATTCAGTAGAATGCGAACGAAATCGCGGTGGATGTAATTTATGCTAACAGCGTTAAGAAACAATCGTAGTTTAACTTTTTATCGACAAGCAACGGTACGTAATAATGGTATAAATGTTTCATACGCTGGAAGTGTCTCCGCTATTCCGCTTTCCAGTGTATCATTTTCAACAATGTCTACTACAAATAGGTACAATGCTCAACTCAATGATTATCTGGCAAACTTTAATGACTTACGAATGAGTGATGTACAACGATATGATCTTAGTTCTCCCAATAACGCTGCACGTAGCATAGGCGTCAAGAGAGCTTGGATGTACGAGAAAGCAGATATTGAAATGGGCGGTGACGGATCCGCTAATTGGAATGCTGAAGAGAAAGCGCAAATTATGGCATATGATACTGTGCGAGGCGCAGAGGGACATCACCAACAAAGTGTTGCATATCATCCTAAAGAACAAATTAATCCCGATAATATCAAATTCTACAGGAGCAGGGAACAGCACCGCACCGAAGGTCATGGCGGCAGTTTTCAAAACGAAAGCAATAAACCAATGATCGACAAAAACGAGATGCTTGAAAAGACCAATGCCAAGCGTGTCTTAAAAAATGAGTTGCAAGGTCTTGGATTAGTCGCAGCGATTGGAACAGGGGTCGGATTAACCATCGGCTTTATTACTACTCTTGCTCAATCCGGTGTAACTCCAGATACATTGAAATTTGCAGCAGCGACAGGATTGAAAAACGGCATAGAATCGGGACTGCTATCAGTCGTCGGTTATGGTATTGGCAGAACAATAGGAGAAGTAACCTCGCAGGCTGTTTTAGGTATACTGGGTAATGTCGGTGTTACTATCACCGATAATATTTTGAAAATGGTTAATATGAGTGCGGTAGGTTCATTGACAATCGCCGTTTTCTCTACATATCAGTTTTTAAAACTCAAACTAAAAGGGGTTGGCACAAAGGCTGCGCTGATACAGACGGGAAAACAAGCTTTGTTTTCGCTCTCCTTATTAGCCGTATCTATAGCAGCGCAAGGAATTTATGGTGGTTGGGCAGGAATTATTGTGTCGATAGGTATAGGAATAATTATCATTACCTATTCCGTTGCCTCTTCTGTACATCAGCGCCATTTTGATGAAGAGATACGGATATACACAATCAAAAAATGCTATCCGGTTTTCTTAGTATAGGAAGGTTATATGAATTATTTAGAATTTGTTGAAAAGGCTGTTACACAAGATAAAAGAAATATTTTTTCTAACTATGACGGTGCTCTTGATTTTGTTCCAAATGATTTAAAAGCTTTTTACAAAGAACATAACCCTTCCGATGTGGAGATAAATAGTGTCCGTTTCTCTCCGGCTGAGGAACTTGCAGCCATACAAGAAGAATATTCTTATTTGAATGCACAGTTCATATTTGCAACGTGTAATGGAGATCCGATTTTTCTGCACGATGGACTTGTTTACACTGCTCCGCACGGCGTGAATGATCCTAAATGGGAATTATTGGCTAAAGATATTAACACCTATTTTTCATCTTTAGTCGTAAAGAGTGTTTCTTAAGCAAAGAGACATAGACATATCTAGGAAACAGATGACAAGCAATCACTTATTCTCTTTCATTTATCGATCTTCTACTCTTCTCCCAAATCTGCTGGTAGTGGGAAGGTGTATGGGATTCATACCGCTTGAATATCTTACAAAATGAAATATATAAACAATCATTAAAAAAAGATGATAAATATCATAGTATTCGATAACAGGGATTCCGTATTATAAATATTTTAAGCAGATGCCTCCTGTCTGCACGAAATTTTGAATAAAATTTCGTGCATTTTTTTTGTAAACGGATAAACGCATCAGGTAGAGTAGATAAAAAGCGCAGAATTATTGGGGCTGTGAGACCATTTGAACCGCGAAGTGGTTCAACTCTGGTTGAACAGCCCCAATAATTCTGCGGGGTTACTTACTAAAAAAACAGCCTGATGCGTTTACTCTGTACCCAATGACGTTTTTTACTGACTTTTTTTGGATAAACTTCTATAATACCGGATAAAGGTACATAAACCGGATTTTCCGAAATCCGGTTTTCCAATGGAAACTGCGGAAATTTCTACAATGAGGATGATACTATGAAGATACGGACAGTTACGGCGGTGTTTACAGCGTTGCTATGTATGTGTGTAATGCCGTTGTGCGCTCAAGAAGTGTATAATAATTTTTTAAAGTTTAAAATCGATCTCTATAATGCGGAAAGCAAAGAAGCCATTCAAAGTCACATTGAAGAATACCGAAAGAACCTTGAAGCGTCAAATCTTAACGAAGAAGAAAAACTAACGCTTTTTGCATTGTTAACAGTCGAGCAGACTGATATGGCGGACAAAGCAAACGCAAAGCAAAATTACCTTCTTTTAACCGAACAAGATGATCGGTGCAAAGCGTTGATGGAAGGTAAAAAAGACAGCGAGGTAAATGTATGGCTGCTTGTCGGCTGGGCGGATATTAAATCTCGATTGGCAGGGTTTTCATCAGGGCAGACGATGTACGATGAAGCGCTCCGTTCCCGTCATCTCTATGAAGAGGCGCTTAAACAAGATAAGAAGTTCCCGCAAGGACACCTTTCGTACGGACTCTGGTTATTCTTTGCCCCTCCCATTGCAGGCGGAGGAGCTGATGCTGCGCTGAAAGCATTTTCAAAAGCGGTTTCGTACTCAGAAACACCGGAGGAAAAATACCTCGCACTGCTGTACCGTTCACAAGCATATATCGCACTTGAAAACCCAAAAAAAGCTGCTGCCGATTTACGTGCTGCACATGACCTTTTCCCGAAAGAAACCTTTACGCAACTGGTAAGCGAAGGAAATAAAAATGGCAAACTATTTTTTGAATAAACGCGCGGTGCTGTTCGTGTGGTGCGCGGCGCTGTCTGTGTATGCATACACGGAAATTCCCGCTGCTCAAAAAGCGCCGCTACCTCAGGAGCAAACACAAACGGAAATGACCGTTGCCGCCAGCCAAGCGCAGGCACCTGTTCAGGGCATATTGTCTATTGCCGACTGCAAAGCTCTTGAAGAACAGTATTACCGGATGCAGTCATTCGATCCGCAGCTGTTGCTGGACAGTTTTGACCGGATCCGGGAAGCGCTTAACACTTCTTTTGAAGATCCGGGGCTGCTTGATCTGTATTTTGAACACGCAAAGTTGATTTCCATGCTGTATGTCTACGAGGGAAACCGGCAATGCGGAAAATACGATACGCTCATACAGGGTGAAGCGCAGGACTTTTTACGGCAAGCAGAAAAATTGACCGGAAAATATGCGGGATTCACAAGGGAACAGATGTCCGCCCTCTTTATGCGGTATGCAAATTATCTGTATACAAAAATAGGCGTGCCGAAAAATACTTTTGCAATCGCCTCGGCAGTACCGGTGCTGTACCGCAAGGCGCTCATGCTCAATCCCGGTAACATTGAAGCGGCGGTAAAACTGGCATGCTGGCATATTTTCCCCGCTGACGTAACAACGGGGAATTATAATAGCTACATCGAATCGCAGGAGGAGTATATAGAGGAGTTATCTGCTGCAGACCGGTTTAATGCGTATCTTTTATATTCAATTTACTCTATGAAAAAATATGAAAGTGCCAAAGGACGCGCCTATTTACAAAAAGCTGCCGCATTGTTTCCCAATCATGTGTTGCTCTTGCGCGTCTATGAAAATTACCGGAACGGGTATTTCAGCCTCTAAAGAAATATCCGGCAGTTGCATGGTGTAGATATTCGGTAAAGGAATGCTGATTGTGAAAGGTTTAGCCGTCAAAAATCTGTATAAAAGTTATACGATAGAAAAGACCAACTATGAGGTCAATAACGATATCAACCTATCCGTTCCGCCTGCATCGCTCGTATGGATTTACGGAAATTCGGGTGCGGGAAAATCTACATTTTTAAATGTGATTACCGGCATCGACACACCCGATGCGGGAAGCGTCAGTTGGGATGGCTCCGAAATCAATACCATGAATGTGAACAAGCGCGCTCAATTTCGGCTGGAACACTTCGGGCTGATTTTTCAGTTTTTTGAATTGATTAAGGCGCAGACTATTTACGAAAATGCCGCGCTTCCATTGAAGATAACGCGGAAATCAAAAAAAGAAATTGATGCGGTACTCTTTCCGCTGTTCGAATATTTTGATGTGCGGTCTCTCATTCGTAAAAAACCGGATCAACTTTCAGGCGGAGAAAAACAGCGGGTATCTATTGTCCGTGCACTTTCTACCAATCCGCGCTATATTATCGCAGATGAAATTACCTCCTCGCTTGATACAAAACGTTCCCATCAGGTGTACGGGTATCTACGCAGTTATATAAAAGAGAAGAACGGTATCGGTATCTTTGTTTCGCACGACCCGATCATCAGCGAATATGCAGATACTGTGTACACTATGCAGGCGGGCTGCTTAATGGAACAGAGGCAGGGAGACCGTTGATGTTTTTATTGAAGAGCGTATGGGACAATATTCTGTTTCATGCAAAACGCAGTTTTCTTTCAGTGTTACTGATTACAATAGCGTCAAGCGCAATGTTACTCTACCGCGGTTTTGTGGAATATTCCGAACAGGGATTAGCGCTCAGCTTTATTTCAAATTCGGGGCATATTCAAGTGAGTATGAAAAGCGCAGCTGATCCGCAGCATACCGACAATACCGGCACGGCGCTGTTAAGTGCACGGGATATGGAAACGCTGCGGAGCATCTATGCGGATATGCCAGTAGTGAAATCTTCCGATGCGGTGCTGAACTTTCAGGGGATTATCGGTACCGATACGGATACGGCTGTGTTTTGGGGCGCTGGGTACGATGCACCGCAGACTTTGGGAGCAACGGATGGAACACCGGTATTTGCAGGAGACCAGAGCCTTGTGCTGGGTAAGGAGCTTTTTGAAACACTCAAACTGAGTACGGCGCAAGACCCCTTTGTCAACCTTATGTCTTCGATCGGGGACAGCGGTTTGTTGACAGGCTCCTTTGCAGTAAGCGGATGGCTCGATACAGGTACTCCGCAAAATGATGCCGGTTTGGTTATTGCTTCCCGCAGTGCGCTGCTCGATTTTTTTGAGCTGAAAGATTCCGCTTCGTATATGCGCATCTACCTCCACAAAGATACCGATATGCCCGCTGCGCAGGCTGCCCTCGATTCGTATTTTGCCGAACATCAGCTGCCGTATCAGACGCAGAATTGGAAGGAGCGCAATCCTTCGTGGGAACAAATCAGCGGCTTATTCCGCAATCAATCTTCTTTTATCAGCATCATTTTGTATATCTTAATTTTCACGGCATTGACGCAAAGTCTTTCCGCAAGTTTTATGGAACGGATCGGGGAGTTCGGCACGATGGAAGCAATCGGGCTGAAACGCTCCTCCGTTATGCAGATGCTGGTGCTTGAGGTATGCCTCATCAGCCTTGCCGGTATTATCGGCGGCATCGTGCTCGCGCAGCTGGGAAACAGTCTGACGGAAACATGGAATATTACCATGACCCCACCCGGATATACACGGGCATACCGCCTCAGTTTTTACATCACCCTCCCGGCGATTTTGACAACCCAGTTTTTTATTTTTTTAACCGGCATTATTTCCGTGCTGCATCCGATGTACACTATTTGCAAACATAGCACGGTGCAGCTTATCCATTATAATGGGTAATTCGTAATGTGAATGGAAGAAACTTGTATAATAAAAGTAGACAGGTAAAATGGAGAATATATGAGACGTGTT
>NZ_JBQNBW010000032.1:0-29938 GCF_052169735.1 Treponema sp. | reverse complement strand
TTGCATAGATCGCGCCGCCATAGTTATCCGCATCTTGTGTCCCGTCTGCCTTTCCGCCTTTGAGCGTCAGGTTGTCAAGCGTGAGCGTTTTGCCACTTTCCACTTTGAAGATGCGGTGCTTCGGTTTGCTGCCGGTGCCTTTGTTCGCGTCCATCACGGCGGATGATGCACCGTCCGCCTTTTTAATCGTCAGGTTTTTGTTGATAACGATTTCACCGTTGTTGCCGCCATCACTCGTCGCCTGTATCGTGCCGCTGATTTTGATCGTCGCGTTTGCGGGTGCGTTGCTGACCGCGTTCAAAAGAGCTCGCCATGCCATTGAGGCTGTACCGTCTATTTCAGACTGGTAAAACTTGACCGTTACGGTTGTATCGCTGGTTACGTTGGAAAGCGTATAGGTGCTATTCGTTCCGTTTACTGCGTCAGCGCCCTTTGTCCAGCCTGCAATTTTCCATGATCCTGATGCGGTCGGCGTTGCGGTAAAGCTTACGCTTCCGCCGTGCGGTATGGTAAGGAATACAGGAGTGCTTCCGGTTGCCATATCAACATATACGCCACCCTCACCTCGAAGTTGTCCCTCTCCGGCCGCTATGCTGAATGTCACGGTGTAGGTTTTCTTCTTAAACTTCACCATTACGTTTATGTTATCAGTGGTTACGTTTAAAAGTTTTGCAGTTGTACTGTTAGAATGATCTGCCGTTGCACCTGTCCAGCTCTCTACTTCATAGCCTTCAGCGGGATCCGCGGTAAAGGTTACCTTCTTTCCGTACTCAACTGAAACGGTATCTGTTGTGCTTGTTGTCTTCTCAGTGCCGCCCTCAGGCTTTGCTTTAAGCGTTCCTCCCACACTGTTTTCTACGCTGAATGTTACATCGTAGCTCTTCTTCTTAAACTTCACCGTTACGGTTTTAGCTTCGGTTACAGTGGAAAGCTCATAACTTGTACTTGTATTACCGGATACTGTGTTACCGCCGACCATCCATTTTTCCACTTCATAGCCGGTATCGGGATCCGCGGTAAAGGTTACGTTTCCGCCGTGTGTAACTGAAATGGTGCTGTTCGTTGTCGGATTCCCCGAACCTATTTTGATCTTCCCGCCCGCTCCGTCTACTGTGTAGGTTACGAGGTAAGAATTTAAATCCCATCGTGCGGTGTATTCAGTATTCTCTTCTGCTGGGAACGTTGAACCTGCAGACAGCGGAGGATTCCAGCCGCTAAATCTATGACCTGTCCAGCTTGCAGTAGGAGCCGTGAACGTTGCACCGTACTTGCCGGTTCTTGTTACATCGCTCGTATTTCCGCCGACTTGTCCGCCGTTCAGCTTGAACGTTACGGTTATTGTATTGCGCTGATAATAGAGCTTTACAACGGTACTCCTATCGCCTGCAATAAGTCCGAACGATTGCTGGATGCCGTTTATCTCGGTAAGACCGGATTGATACGTAAAACCTTCGTCCGTCTTTGGATCATACAAAGCAGGCTGCCCCGTTATGCCGGGTTTGATTTCTGTATCGTCAGCTGTGTCGGGGTATGTACCATCAAGTTTTTCCTTATAATGTTCTACCTTATATGACACGACACCTGCCGTCCACTGCGCATACAGCGTTATATCGCCGGTTACCGTGTCTGTTGCAGAGTTCCATGCTTGACCAGCCGAACAGGCAGCGTCTTTATACCAACCGGTCAGTCCATAGCCTGTTTTTTTCGGCAGCGGGTTGGGTTCTGAAATTGCCGTACCGTGCAGGGCAGTCTTAGAAACTGCAGTAGCACCGCCCTCATAGGTTCCTCCGTTTGCATCAAAGGTTACCGTGTGTATAACAGCAATCCGGTAATAAACCGTCTTTACCGGTGTCGCAGCAAAGCCCTCACCGTCTGTGTAATACTCCAGCTTGTACTTCTTTTCACCGGCACCATTCAAAGGAAGCGGTATAGTAACGGGATTGCCGTTGTATCTTGTAACGGAACCGCCTATCTCGCTTACCGTACAGTGTACCGTCGTGTTTGCCGTTGGGGAGGATATCGCCAGTTCTGCTCCTTCACTGTTGGTACCGATGACGACAGGGTTACTTTCCGAGCCGCTTCCGCCAAAGAGGTTCCCTTTTGTAATATGAATATTTTCATGTTCCGCTTTATTCGGCTTTGTACTTGCATTCAATATCTGCGAAACAAGCCCGCCCGCATCCGCCAGGCGCACCGTATATTCTTTTTTTACGGCTCCTTCTTTTACCGCAACATCAGTCTTGTAATACAGTACCCAGCCGCCTGCCGGGACAGGAGAGGCATCCGGTTCGGGGATGCGTTCTACTTCTCCGGCGGTAATAAAGTTCCCATCTTCCGGTTTTACAAACGCATGCTGTCTCTCGTTTACCGACAATGCATAACTCGTACCGTTTATTTCAATACGTGTAAGGTCTTTATGCAACAGACCTCCCTGCACTGGCGCATCCATTTCCGGCACCCTGATACACAGTACATAATAAGCCGGTGTTCCGGCTGTCTTTGCAACCGTAAAAACAGGAAGCGGAGGCGGTGTATTTGCCTTTATATTAACGGTAAAGGTTTGTTTAAACGGTCTGCCGTCATCGGCATAGAGTTTAATGGTGGATGATAGATCTTGCCGCCCCCATTCATAGTTTTTTAAAAATCCTGCTTTATAGATAAGATTGAGCGTATCCCCTGCAATTTGCTGTAACTCATAATCGGTGCCTACAGCAGGCATTGCTCCGGTAAGGTGTGCAAAGTTCACAATATTTCTTGTTTCGGAAGAAGAAGGCATCACAAACCGGAACGACTTGGGATTCTGCACTTTCAGTGTAACGGTAACATCGTTTGCAGAAGCGACACTTACCATGCCGGTTATATCGGTTTGCGTTGCCGCTTCGATGTTTGAGCTTTTGATAAAAGCTTCTGCCGCCCAATAGCTTAAATATTCATCTATATCTGTGGTAAACTGCTTACAAGTTGTAAACAAAAGAACAAAAAATATTCCGGTTAAAACAGTATAGCATTTACGCATAAAACAGTTCCTCTTTTTATCGAAAAGAAATTAAAATATAATAGCAAAAAACTTCTATAAAGAAAGGTTTTTCACTCAAAAAGAACCTCAGTTGCCCAAAAAGAACCATGGTTATTCTATCGGGCAGCACTGTAATCCATTGAAACTCTAGAATTATTGTATTATTTTTGATATGATACTGCCGATTATGGCTAAAAAACAAACTCCCGAGCGGCTCTTATATATTTTAAATGCCGGTATTATGACCTTTGCAATGGTAATGAATATCAATGTGGCTATTCCATACATATCTGTTATACCGCATATGAATTGGATCAAAGCCGCGTTAAATGCTTTCTGCGTGTGTCTTTCCCTTATCCTTATCATTCATCCCGAAAAAAAGCTCTTAACTTATATCGTTTTTTTTATCGAAGCAGGAAATGCCGTCCTGGTCGGCTTTATGGGAATTGGAACTTCGATGTTTTGCATCGGTATTATCCTCTGTTTTGTTAATGGAGAATTTGCTGTCAATCTCAAAAAAAAGATGATTATACTCAGCATTTACTGGCTGCTTGTCATCGTAACAATCTGGCCTGTTCTCGGATTTACATTCGTTGTATTTGAAATTTTAGGGACACTATTCGGGCTTACAGCCTGTGCCACACTGTATCAAAAACTCGAAGGAAAACTATCGTATTTATTGCTGCCGAATGAAACGGTAACAGCTTCAATTACACTACCGCCGAAAGGCTCAACCTTAAAACTATCGGATTATGAGCTTTCGGAACGGCAAATTTCCTTTATCCTCGGTTCCATTAAACAAGGCGAAACATACGAAACACTGGGAAATCAGTATTGCGTCAGCACCTCTGTGGTCAAAAAAGACATGGCAGCAGCCTGCAAGTACTTCGGTGTCGCAAACCGAGAAGCGCTGCGAATATTACTTTTGCAATATAAGCTGGAGTAACCGGCTTAACCGTACTGGAAGCGGCATTACTCTCTTAACAATGGCAACTTATTGTACGGCAGTAACGGAATATCCGGCATCGGTAACAGCTGCGGTAAGTGCATCAGCGCCTACTGCATCGGGATGCGTAACGGTTGCGGTTTTTGCTTGTAGATCAACGGTTGCAGAAACACCGGCAATCGCGTTCAATGCTTTTTCTACACGGGCAGAGCAATGCCCGCATGACATGCCTTCAACAGTTAATACGGTAGTCTTTTCCATAGAGGTATTCTCCTTCATATCAGTATCTTTATCAGTATCTTTATCAGCATCCTTTGTATCGGTGCTGTAATTTTCGCCGGGAAGATGGGCGTTTAGTGCGGTTGTCTGCGTTTGAGCAGCGGAACAGCAGGTTGTTGTACACGGCTGAGATGCTGTCGCTTCTTTTTCTTGAAGCTGTCCGCTCTGAGCTTCGAGTGCTGCTGTACAGACTGCTTCGGAATGCCGCCGGCTATGAGCCGTTTGTCCATTCTTTGGACGGAACCTATTCAGTCTGAGCGCATTGGTTACTACCGACACCGAACTAAAGCTCATTGCTGCTGCCGCAAACATCGGACTCAATTTTAACCCGAAGAGGGTATAAAACACCCCGGCGGCGAGCGGAATACAGAGTGAATTATAAAAGAGCGCCCAAAAGAGATTTTGTTTGATCGTTTTCATAACGGCCTTGCTCAGCTGAATTGCCGTAACTGCGGTTTCAAGGCTGCTGTTCATCAGCACAATATCAGCGCTTTCCATTGCAATATCGGTGCCGCCGCCGATTGCAATCCCGACATCTGCTGCGGTCAGCGCCGGGGCATCGTTAATACCGTCGCCGATAAACGCCGGAGAAAAGCCAAGTTTTCGGTAGTGTTCCAGCTTTGTTTGTTTATCTTGAGGCAGCAATTCCGCTGCGTATTCGTCAACACCAACCATTTTTTGAATAGCTTCCGCTGTGTTTTTATTGTCTCCGGTCAGCATTACCGTATGGATGCCCATTTCGCGGAAGTCTTTTATAGCGCGGATGCTTCCTTCTTTTATGGTATCGGCAACGGTAATCAGTCCGGCACACTCATCCCCAATGGTAATGAGCAAGGGGGATGCCCCATTTTCAGCCGATTCCGTTAGCCGAGTCATAATGTGATCCGACACCGGTACTCCCAGTTCTTTGCAGAGCTTAACATTACCGGCGCCTACCGTCAGATTGCCGGCTAAATCATTCCCTATATATCTATGCAATGCAGCTGTACCATAAATTCCTTTTCCATGCAGAGCAGTAAAGCCTTGTATTTTAATAGGCGAAAGTTCTTGCTGTTCAGCAGCAGTAATTATAGCATGTGCAAGCGGATGTTCGGATAAGTATTCCAAACTGTAGGCAATCCATAAAATATCATTTGCCGTATAGGTTTCGGAAAAAACTTCGATATGCTGTAAGCTCGGTTTGCCCTCGGTGATCGTGCCTGTTTTATCCAATAGAACGGCTGAAATTTTATGCGCAAGCTCAAGTCCCTCTGCTGAGCGGATCAGAATACCGAACTGAGCGCCCCTGCCCGTACCTGCCATAATGGCTGTGGGAGTGGCAAGACCGAGTGCACAAGGGCAGGAAATAACCAGCACGGAAATAGCGGTGGAAAGAGCAAATTCAAACGGAGCGCCGGCAATGAGCCATCCGAGGAAGGCAATCAGCGAAATTCCCATAACAATCGGTACAAAATAGCCGCTGATTGTATCCGCAAGTTTTGCCACCGGGGCTTTTGTCGAAGCAGCTTCTTCTACGAGCGTAATAATGCGGGCGAGGGTTGTATCGCTGCCGACTCTGTCTGCGCGGAAGATAAATGAGCCAGAAAGGTTGTGAGAGGCGCTGATGACAGTATCGCCCACGGTCTTTTCTACCGGTATACTTTCTCCGGTTACTGCCGATTCATCAAGCGAGCTGCTTCCGTCGAGAATTGTTCCGTCTACCGGTACGGTTTGTCCGGGACGTATGACGATTGTATCGCCCAGTATGATGTCTTCAACGGGTATTTCTGCTTCTATGCCATTCCGTATCACCTGCGCTGTAGGAGGACGGAGCTGTATCAGCTTTGTTAATGCCTCAGAGGTGCGTTTTTTTGCCCGCGCTTCAAGGAATTTTCCCAAAGAAATAAGCGTTAATATCATCGCTGAAGATTCAAAATAGAGGTCTTTGATATAGTGCTGTACCACTACAAGGTCGCCGTGCCCCAACCCATAACCGATACGGTAAAGCGCGAAGATGCCGTAGACCACCGCTGCTCCTGATCCCACCGCAATCAAACTGTTCATATTCGGCGCCCCGTGAATCAGTGCAGTAAACCCGTTACTAAAAAAACGCCGGTTGAAAATCAACACCGGTAATGCCAGCAAAAACTGTGTCAGTACAAAAAGTACTGCGTTTTCTGTACCGATAAGGAATGCCGGAAGCAGTAAGCCTATCATCTTGCCCATGGAAACATACATCAGCGGAAGTAAAAAAATGAGAGAGGTGGTAAATTGCTTTTTTTCCGCCTCTGCGGTTTGGTTATCCGGAGCCGCTGCAGGCTGCGTGCTTTTCTGATCAAAAAGAAAAGCTCCATATCCGCTTTTGACCACGGTTTGTATAATAGCTTCTGCGGTGAGCTGTTCGGGAACATATTGAACTGCCATTCGCTTTGTTAAAAGATTAACTTGAACCGATTTTACGCCTTCGAGCTTTGCAACTGCTTTTTCTACATGCGCAGAACACGCTGCACAGCTCATTCCGGTAACGGTAAAATACTCTGTTTTCATGATGTATGTATTATAGAAGAATACCGGGGTAAAAGCAACCGCGTGAGCATCTTCTACGAAAGACCTAAATGCTATAGTAAATAGAAAAGAAGTGCATAATGCTGCCGCCAAGCACAAACAGATGCCAAATACCGTGCATCCATTTCACTTTCTTCATTGCATAAAAGACACAGCCGACCGTATACACAAGTCCTCCGACAACTAAATAGCGGAAACTCAGCAATGAAAGTTGTTCCTTCAAGGGTTTTGCAGCAAAAATAATAAGCCATCCCATTGGAATATAGGTAATAACAGATAACACACGTACCCGGCTGCCGAATACTGCATACAGCACAATACCTACAACAGCAAGTCCCCAAATAATACCAAAGATAAGCCAACCGACTGCACCGCGTAAGGCTGTTAAACAATAGGCGGTATAAGTACCTGCAATGAGAATATAAATGGAACAGTGGTCAAAAATACCAAAGAGCTTTTTAGTACCAAGCGGTAATGCATGATACAATGTCGAGAATAGATAGAGGATTATAAGCGATGCCCCAAAGATGGTAAACCCAATAATACACTGTGCTTTATACTCATCCGGAGCATACATAACAGCTCTGACAATCAACAGGACTAACGCAGCAATGGAAAGCAAAACTCCGATGCCGTGTGTTATTGCATTCAGAATTTCTTCACCGGTTGTATATCGTTTTGATATTTTCTGCGCCATGATCAACCCTATACTCACAAAACACAAAAATTGGATATTTTTGTGTTTTGACCTCTATAAAACAGCAGAACTCTTAGTCTTTCAAATTATAGCGCTTCTTAAAGCGGTCAATCCGTCCGGCTGTATCAACAAGCTTTTGCTTACCGGTAAAAAAGGGATGACAGGAAGAGCAAATTTCAACTTTGATATCCTTTTCGGTAGACCGTGTATGGATAACATTGCCGCATGCACAAGTAATAGTTGTTTCAACGTAATTAGGATGGATATCTTTTTTCATTATAGTACCTCTTACAAACTACTCGTTATAAAGTTTTGTTATTCTTTCCGATATGTGTCCTCAGTAGGGCTACACACCGCCGGAATTCATCAACTTCAAAAACACTTCATTATTCTTACTTTTCTTCATCTTGTCAAGGAGTAAATCCATAATTTCCAGATCATCCATAGGGTTAATAACCTTACGGAGAAGCCATATCCGCTGGAGATCGGCATCAGGAATCAGCAATTCTTCCTTACGGGTTCCAGACTTTTTAATATTGATTGCAGGGAAGATACGGCGGTCGGATAAGCGGCGGTCAAGACTTATTTCCATATTGCCGGTACCTTTAAACTCTTCAAAAATAACTTCGTCCATACGGCTGCCGGTTTCGATAAGGGCAGTAGCGATAATGGTTAAACTACCGCCTTCTTCTACATTACGGGCAGCGCCGAAAAAGTGCTTAGGTTTATGCAGTGCATTTGAGTCAACACCGCCGGACAGAACCTTACCCGATGTAGGAACTGTCTGGTTATAAGCACGGGCAAGGCGGGTAATAGAATCAAGCAGAATAACAACGTCTTTTTTATGCTCAACCAAGCGTTTTGCCTTTTCCAACACCATTTCTGCAACTTGCACGTGCCGTGTGGCTTGTTCATCAAAAGTAGAAGAGATAACCTCACCGCGGACAGTCCGCTCCATATCGGTTACTTCTTCAGGACGTTCATCAATTAAGAGCACGATAAGATACACTTCCGGATGATTCTGAGTGATTGCATTGGCAATTTGCTGCATCAGTATGGTTTTACCGGTACGGGGAGGAGCCACAATCAACGAACGCTGCCCTTTCCCGATGGGACAAAACAGATCCATAATGCGGGTTGCGTAGAGCTCGCTGCTTGTTTCTAGGTTAAGTCTTTGACGGGGATAAAGCGGTGTAAGATTGTCGAAGGGAATACGGGTTTGTGCAATAGAAACATCTTCAAAATTGACACTTTCAACCCGCAATAAAGCAAAGAACCGCTCACCTTCTTTAGGAGAACGTATCTGCCCATACACGGTATCGCCCGTTTTAAGATTGAACAGCCGGATTTGGCTCGGCGAAATATAAATATCATCCGATCCCGGTAAATAACTGTTCTGCGGTGAGCGTAAAAAACCGTAGCCGTCCGGCAGAATTTCCAAGGCTCCCGACGCAAAGATAATGCCGCCGTTTTCCGTATGGTTTTTAAGAATAAAGAAGATAATCTCCTGTTTTTTCATAGCAACCATATCTTCGTGCGGTATACCGTATTGAGCCGCTAAATCGCGCAATGCGTGCATCCCCATCCGCGTTAAATCATTGATAACAAGCTTAGGCTTCCCGTCAGTATCTTCTATAGCGGGATTGTCTTCTCTTGGAGCAGATTCTGCGGGGCGGCTATAAGGTCGCCTTCCAGAGATTTGACGGCGGGGTTTCCGCTCGGAATCCGAAGCCGTTTCATCCGCAGCAGGCTTTCGCCGTATTCTGGAACGCACCACTAACTTTTTCTCAGGTGCTTCATCAGAAACAGAAGCGGTTTCCGTACTGTTTTCCGGATATTGCTCCGGAGCACCGGATGCAGACGTTGGTACATGTGTTGGCTGCTGCTGTTCAAGATCAAATTCAGCCTGTCCTGAAGAATCCGGGGCGGTGCCGTCAGCCGAAGCCGGTGAGCGGCGTACTTTTAAAAGTATCATACAATTTCTCCACAATAAATTTTAATTTTTAAATATATCATTCACCTTTAGAAGGTTATCAAGCGTATGGGCATATCAAAAAACTCAGGTATAGATTTTTAAAAGATGCCTGGGGATGTCTCAAAAGTTAGCAACTTTTCCAACAGCCCCGCAATTTTTTGATAAGTCTTTTTATTGGTATGACTTATCAAAAAAACACCGTAAACAAGCTTAAGGAAAACCTCTAAAAACTACGGTTTTTAAAGGTTCCCGTATGTATTAAAGGTCTTGATCTATACGATACGGAATACTCTTTAAGAAAGATTTATCTTGATAAGATACTAAAGGGAACACCTCTAAAAAAGGTTGATTCAATTAAACTATAACTCTTATAGACTTACCCGAACATGCACTAAATGAATAATCATCTGTTATCCACACATTCCGCTCAAGTCCGATCAAAAGTATTCCTTATTGTAACGTGTTATTTTTTGTTTTGTCAAGAGCATATCATGCACTTATTTGAAAAAAAGCAGTGATCAGGCAATATCCGCACAACGGTAAGGCACTGCGGCCATGCCAAGAAACAAGCATAAGAAAAATGAATAACAACATCCCCCGTTTTGTGTGTAATAGTAATACCATTTGTAGATTTTCTCGCCGTTTTTATTTTCGGCTTTTTAAAGACATGATAATCCATATATAAACCCCCGACTCAACCTTTACTTGACCTCTTAAAAGCCAAGCAAAAGCAATAGTTGGATCAGTCTATATACAGCAAGGAATAAGCTATGGGCGCTGACGGGATCGAACCGCCGACATTTTGGGTGTAAACCAAACGCTCGTACCAGCTGAGCTAAGCGCCCCAATAAAAGGAACTATATATGAAACTAAAAAAAATGTCAAGTAAGTTAAAACTATTTATCAACGCATATAAATTGCACGCAGGACTGCTCCGTGTCATCGGCATTCATTGATAAAAACGCGGGGTACCCGCTTATGAATACCGCAGGTAATTTCATAGGGGATGGTTCCGGCAATATCGGCTAATGTTTGCGCCGTGTTATCGCGGGTATCCGTGCCGAAGATATGCACCTCATCCCAGCGCTGCACCCATGGCTTCGATCCAAGGTCTATCATACACTGATCCATACATATCTTTCCTACAATGGGAAAAAATTCATTACCAATGCGCACTTTCAAACCGGGTGAAAGGGCACGGCGCAAACCGTCTGCATAACCGATCGGGAGCGTAGCAATGTAGGTATCTTCCGCGGCAGTCCAGTCTCGTCCGTATGACACACTGGTACCTGCACGGATTTGCTTGATCAGCACCACTTGTGTAATCAGCTCCATTACGGGTTTTACATCAAGAGAAGAAGCACCTCTTTTGAGCGGATGGTAGCCATAGGCAAGCAGCCCCGGACGCACCATATCAAATTGAGCATCAGGAAATGCCTGCACTGCCCCTGAATTGGCGGCATGTACAATAGGAATGGTGATACCGGTATTCCGTATTGAGGCAACAGCATCGGTAAAATGCTCAAACTGCTGCCGGGTGAAGTTCCTATTTTCTTCTGTCTCCGAATCTGCAACTGCAAAATGAGTTGCAACACCTTGCAGCCGTAAGTGTTTTGCCCGCACAATCTGAGTTGCAAGCTTTACAGCCTCAGATGGTTTACAGCCTATTCTACTCATACCGGTGTCGATTTTAAGATGTACAGCAACTGTCTTGCGCTGCATTTCAGCAGTCCGGTTTAGTTCATTGATAAAAGATTCATCAATCACAAGCGGTTCCAATTTATATTCAATAATGGAATCAATTTCTTCCAAAATAGGGAGGCTCAATGAAATAATCGGCGCAACGATTCCTGCTTCACGCAGCTCAATGCCTTCCTGCACGGAAGCAACCGCGAGGTATGAAACGCCTGCCCTGATTGCGGCAATCGCTGTCCGCACAGCTCCGTGACCGTATGCATCGGCTTTCACCGGTAAACATATTTTTGTGTGCGGTGCGAGCCGCTGCTTTATTTGTTTGATATTATATTCCAGATTATCAAGATGGATAATAGCTTTTGTTGCACGCATATATGCCGTATTGTAGCGCAAACGGTATAGAATGTGAAGATTGAATTCCAAAGGACACCCCAGTCTCCGCCGTTCTACAATATAGCGCGGTATCTGTTATGGATTTTGCGGGAAGCTATGTTTCAAACTAGTGTTTGGAGCGTCTGAATATTGACAATGCGTTCATTGTAGTCATAATAAAGCATTATGCAAAAAGTCTTTTGGAGAATGGCAGCGCTGCTGTGTGTATTAGTGTACTGTATTGCCTGTAAAAATGCTGAAGATTCTATTGCCGTTGTGTGGACTGACCGAACGGACTTTATTACGTACTGCGAAGCGTTTAACAGTGCACAACCGCGCTATAAGATTACAATGAGCTACAAGCAAAACCCTGCAGATGCACTGATGAATACGCAAAACCCTCCCGATCTTGTTGTCGGTCCGTGGCTGCGGGGAGATGCTGCACTGGTGAAATTTGTTACAATCGACAACCTCCTATCGGAAAAAAATATCAATCCTGACAGTTTTTACCCGCTGTTACGCGAACTGGGAAATGTGAATGGAAAGCAATACTTATTACCAGTCAGTTTTAACCTGCCAGCTATTATTTTTTCTGCATCGCAGCAAAATCTCCCTAAGACAAATTTCACCCTTTCGCTGGAAGAAATGCAAGAACTTTCCGCTGCCTATAATAAAAAAAGCGGCACTGACTATACTCGGATGGGCTTTTCCCCCCGTTGGGATACAAATTTTCTTTATGTAACGGCTCAGGGAATGAATGCAGCATTTGAAGAGACAAAAAATCTTTTTTCATGGAATGACAAAGCTCTGCAGGATATTATCGCATATACGCGTACATGGTCAGAAACAGTCAATACCAATGCCGCTGCAGAGGACGAGTTTCAGTTCCGGTACTTATATGATCCTCCCTATACGCTTGTTACCGACGGGCGCTGCTTATTTTGGTATTTATCCAGCGATGAGCTTTTTTCACTCAACCAAGAACGGCTTAAATCCATTGATTACCGGTGGATGAGCTATAACGGGAAAACACCGGTGCAAGACACGATCATTTATGCGGGAATCTGTAAAAAGGCGAAAAATAAAGCAGCGGCGGAAGCTTTTTTATGCTGGTTCTTTAACGAAGAAAGTCAAAAGCAAATGCTTTCCCGCTCTCAAACGGATAATATGATAGCGCCATCATTCGGGCTGGCAGGAGGCTTTTCGGCGCTGAGGAATGTAACTGAAAATATTTTTCCCGTGTATTATCCGCTTTTACTCAAACATTTACCGCAAACCGATGATTTTGCGGCACCCTATAGCTTACCGCATAACTGGGAGCAGCTAAAAAAAGAGATTATCTTTCCGTATCTGAGAGAGCAAACAGGAACACTGAATACTGATGACCAACCGTTGCCCCTAAACAGACGTATAGCTGATTGGTATAAAAAAAGCCATTGATGCGGATTAGCTCTAAAAACGGACTCACTTACCGGTATGAGGTGTGAGGAAGGGTGAACCGCCGACGATTGAGGTAAAAATCATCTCAGAAAACCTCTAAAAACCGATTCGCAATCCGCAAAGCGGACAACTTAAAGCATTTCCATACAGAAAAAAACGATAGGTTTACAGTTTTTAGAGGTTCCTTATCACTTAAAAGTCTATTTCCTTGCCGTAATAAGCTGCAAGGTAAATCTTCTTAATATCAGCGGCAGAGGTTTTGCGCGGATTGGTCAGCGTACACGCATCGTTAAAGGCTCTTTCGCTCATCAAATCCAATACCTTGAGGAACTTATCTTCTGCAATAACAGTGTTCTTGCCTTCCTGAATAGTGCGGGTGATACCGACTTTCCGGTTCAAGGCAGAGACAGCCTTTGCAATATCGTCGATACCCAAGGCGCCTTCCAGCTTGCTGTAGCGGTCAGTTTCTTTTCTATTATAGTTGATAATATACGGAAGCATAATTGCGTTTGCTTCACCGTGTGTCAGATGGAACTCTCCGCCGATCTTATGTGCCATCGAGTGAACGATACCGAGTGAGCAGTTGCTGAATGCGATACCGGCAACGGTGGATGCCGTGTGCATTTTTCCGCGTGCTTCCATATCGTTTCCATTTGCAACTGCCCGTTCCAGATATTCGAATACCAGCCGGATTGCCTCAAGCGCATAGGGGTCAGTGTAATCGTCATGAGCGGTAGACACGTATGCTTCGATCGCGTGAGTCATAACGTCCATACCAGTCTGAGCGGTTACCAGCGGCGGCATTTTTGCAGGGATTCTATCATCAACAATCGCAATGTCGGGGATAATATCAGGGCTTACGAGCGGATATTTGATATTCTTTTCCGTGTCGGTAATAACGGAGAAGGCGGTAATTTCGGAGGCGGTTCCCGATGTAGAAGGAACACCGACCAGCTTTGCTTTTGTCCGCAGCTTGGGAAATTTGAAGGCGGCTAAATCATCAAAGTTATAACCGGGGTATTCGTAGTACACCCACATGATTTTTGCAGCATCCATTGCAGAACCGCCGCCTAATGCGATAATCCAGTCGGGATTAAAAGCTGCCATCTTTGCGCCGCCTTCTTTACAGGTTTTAACGGAAGGATCGGGTTCTACGCCGTCGATAACCAGCACTTGCATACCTGCTTTTTCCAGATAGCCCTTTGCTTCATCGACAAAGCCGAATTTTTTCATCGAGCTTCCGCCGGTAACAATAGCAGCTTTCTTTCCTTCCAGGGTAGAAAGGAATTCCAAGGCTCCAACCCCGTGTACAATCTTTTGGGGGATACTGAATGTTGCATACTTCATAATTTATACTCCTTCATAATACAAAGAACTGTTAAACACCGGCTGTAGCAGATCTACCCGAATGTCTAATCGTCCTTTTATTATTAGTATAAATATAACGATATATTATTATTTAGTAAAGGGTAAAAAGATAAAAAAATATATTTTTGAAGGGGAACAAGAAATTCATAGAAACCTTTGCAAATGATGGAGCTGTCGTCTCTCTAATCCTGTTTGCCGAAGCTGTATTAAACCTGTTCGGAAACTGACCTTTCTGAATAGGTTACCTTGAAATGCGATGTTCACGCATCGTGCTATTTGTGCGATTTAGAACTCGTCGACCAATTCGTAAACGCAGTTATCGAATTGGTCTATTCATCCAAAGCCGGCGGGGTATACCACTCAACTCCAAACCACAACGAAGGATCAGCAAGGTCTTGCGCAATCTGCCCAAGCGCTACCGGTGCCGTTGTTTCTGCAATCAAATACCGTTTACCTTTATAGGTGAATCTGGCTCCGGCTCCTTCGCAATCCACTGCAGCAACGGCATGTTTTTGTTCGGGCGCTATCATAAGAATAGAACCGATATTAAAATGATTCAAAAGAACTGCCATAAGCAGTGCACGGCTATCGCAGTCCCCGCTCCGGTCAGTACACACGGCGGGGATATTCAAAAAATCTGCTCCATTTTCATCACGGGTATAGGTAAAGCCCTGCATCCATTCCAGTAAAGCAGCTGCAACCTTGTCCGCACTCGGGAGTTTTCCCCCGCCGTTTACTTCGATCAATTCTTTTTCCACCATAAGCGCAAGATGCCGGCATCGAGCAAGACTGTCGCGGTAAATCATCCGGTAATACCGCTGCCACGCCTTTTCCTGCAGCGGTGAATTGAGGTACCGCGTTAAAAGCGCAAATTCGCGGTCTATTACCGCCTGATTCGCCTCTGAATCCGAACGGTCAAAATAAACTGAAAGTTTTTTTCCCTGGAACGGAACTTCGTTTTTTACCGCCCCTTCCTTAGGGTACACTGCCTGTATCATCGGACCGGGTTCAAAAAAGGACTGCCGTCCCGTAAAAACCGCATCCAAGCACGAAATCATCAGCGGCTCGGCAGCTTGCGCCTTTTCTTCCGGAGCGGTGCTCAACACAATAAGCCATCCTTTCTGCTCAGGCAGCGGCTGAACGAGCAGCCACCCAGCCTGCCTTTGATTCTGCTGTGTAAATACCAGATGAGCCGCAATAGCAGGATTTCCTTGCAGTGTAACACGCAGGGCTTTTTTCTGTGCGTACAGTTGACTCACAATATGGTCAGCCGCTGCATCTACTGTTTTAAACTGCTGGTATGGATACAATGCAATCTGCACACCGGCAGGAACAAGCGTATGCTGATAAATATACCGCGAACCTGCACGAGAGGTTACCAGCCGGAATCCCTCCGGTAAATCAATGGTATACCCCAGCTGAGCATCCCCGACCAATTCCGCCTTGAGCGGGTAAACAAAAAGAAAAGTCAAAAAAAGGATCGCTATACCATAGTGTATTTTTTTCTGTTTCATCGTATACTCCTGCGTATGCGTCATACGGCATCACAACATTCTATTGTAAAGAAAAATATCCCGATTGTATATGAAGACGAAACACTTTGCATCGTCAATAAACCCTACGGCATCCCCGTTCAAGGCGGAGCGCATATTGCGGTATGCTTAACCGAACTGCTCAGCAGCCAGCTCGGCACCGCAATATACCCCGTACACCGGCTTGATAAAGAAACAAGCGGATTACTGATCACGGCAAAGAGCCCTGAAGCTGCCCGCACCTGCCGCACCCTCTTTGATACAAAAGCTGTAGAAAAAGAATATACGGCGCTCTGCTTCGGAGGCTTTTCCGATGCAGCAAAAAATACTGCCGCTGCGGTATCCGCATCAAAACCACAGGTACCGGCAAGCGGGGTAATCAATACACCGATCATAGAAAACGGCGTTGCAAAGCCTGCACTCAGTACCTATCGGCTTCTTGCCGGTACAGAATCCTACAGTCTCTTTTCCGTCCGCATCCAAAGCGGCAGAATGCACCAAATACGCATACACCTTGCCGGTATCGGCTTCCCTATTATCGGTGATGATAAACACGGCAACTTCCCGCTGAACAAGCAGCTCTGGAAAACACAGCGCATCAAAAAACTTCAGCTCTGCGCAACCCGCCTCCGCCTGCCCATTCATGGGAAAAACAGTCTCTTTACCCTATCGCTCCCCGATCATATCCAAACCGCTGTTGATTCATTGGGTTTGCAAACTTTTTGCTGATTTTCTTAGCCAAAAGCCCATCCACCGTCTATATAGTCTTTAGGAGGTGAGAATGGCACAAAAACCTTTTGAAGAACTGACTATTTCCGACGATTTTATGTTCTGCAAGGTCATGGAACATGAATTTATCTGCAAGGAATTTCTTGAAATGCTTTTTAGTGCTAAAGTCGAGAAAATCACGTATCTGTCATCTCAGAATACCGTTATCGGCAATTCAGCAGCAAAGTCTGTTCGACTGGATGTACTGATTAAAGATATGGCAGGGAGGGCTTACGACATTGAAATGCAAGTAAGCAATGAATACAACATCCCAAAAAGAATGCGGTATTATCAATCAATTCTGGATGTTGCGTTTCTCGATCAAGGATATTCGTATAAAGCACTAAACGACAGCTTTGTTATTTTTATCTGTTTATTTGACCCTATTGGAAAAAATCGAGCGGTCTACAGTTTTGAAAACATCTGTAAAGAAGATGCAACTATCCCCTTACAGGATGGAACAAAAAAGATTATACTAAATGCGAACGGATTTAAAGAAGCTGATAACAAAGATTTACAGGGCTTTTTACGGTATGTAAAAACAGGCAAAGTAACAACCGACTATACGAGGAGGATAGAAAAAGTGATGCAAACAATAAAGATAAGCGAACAGGCACGGAAGGAGTATCGGGTGTTACCGGCAGTTATTATGGATGCCTTTGATGAAGGTATTGAGCAAGGTAAATCGCTTGGACTCGCTGAAGGCGAAGCCCGAGGCTCCCGCCAAGCAAAGCTCGAAACTGCGAAAAATCTCCTGCACTTTGGTTTATCACGAGAAAACATCGCACTGGCAACCGGGCTAACCAAGGCAGAAGTCGAAGCGCTATAGGCTCTTTACGGTCTTCACAGTTACATATTCATCGAAAAATGATGAATTTTTAGCCCAAAATAGCCCATGTGTAGTATTTTTAAGCAACCAATCACCCTATCGCTCCCCGATCATATCCAAACCGCTGTTGATTCATTGGGTTTGCAAAAAAACGATGCGTTGCAAAAAACCATCACAGAGGAATTACCCAAAAAGAAATAACTGTGCTATAATGCGCAGCGAGGAATTATAATGACAGCACATACTAACCGCGTAGATACCATGAAAGAGCTTCACACAGAGGTAGCTGCCGCACCGGCAGATCACAATGCAGCTGAAACGCCAGACAAAGACACAAAGCAGGCTGCTGCGGCTTTTGCAGCGCTCTTTACTACCATTAAACGGCTGCGGGCGCCGGGAGGATGCCCCTGGGATATTGAGCAGACCCCAATGACACTGCGGGCAACACTATTGGAAGAAACATACGAAGCAATCGAGGCGCTTGAAGAAGCAGCTGCTGACAGCTCAAAAGCAGTGCACGCATCAGAGGAACTCGGCGATGTTCTTCTCAACATTGTGATGATTGCCTATATGTTTGAACAGGAACACCACTTTTCTGTCGCAGAGATGATAAACGCACTCAACGAAAAATTGATTAGGCGGCATCCCCATGTATTCGGACAAACCGAGGGCTTTCCCGATCAAAATGATGCACAAAAACCGGTTACTGCAGAAAAAGTACTTGCACAATGGGACACCATCAAGGACAAAATAGAAGGCAGAGCAAGCGCCTCCGTACTGGATTCCATACCGAAAACCTTTCCGCCGCTTACCCGCGCATATAAACTGCAAAAGAAGGCCGCAAAAAAAGGCTTTGACTGGGATTCCATAGACGGACCGCAGAAAAAAGTAGAAGAAGAAGTTGCCGAGTTTACCGAGGCGCTTGCCCACGGAACGCAAGAAGAAACAGAAGCGGAATTCGGCGACCTTTTGTTCAGCTTAGTAAATGCAGCGCGGCACCTGCATATCGATTCTGCTATTGCACTGAGCCGCACCAATGCAAAGTTTGAACGGCGGTTCCGTTACGTCGAAAAACGTATGGAAGAAGCAGGACTCCCCTGCTCCCGGGAATCCCTCAGCCAAATGGATAACTTTTGGGAAGAAGCAAAACGCTTAGAGCAGCACACAACCGCGCCGCAGTGTTCGGACACCGACAAAAATCGGAATGCTTCAATATAACTGTGTCGTGGTACTCGGCGCTACCGCAACGGGAAAGACAGCCTTTGCTGTGGAGCTTGCGCAGGCACAGCATGGGGAAATTATCTCCGCCGACTCCCGGCAAGTATACCGCGGTCTTGACCTCGGTACAGGAAAAGATTTGCAGGAATACGGCAGCATACCCTATCACCTCATCGACATCTGCGATCTTAGCCGAGAGTTTACCGTATTCCATTTTCAGCAGGAGGTATACCGCATCATCCCGCAGCTCTTTCAAAACGGCACACTGCCGATAATAGCGGGCGGCACCGGACTCTACCTCGACGCAATACTACGCAGCTACGAACTCATCCCCGTTCCCGAAGACCCCATACTTCGTGCCGAACTCGCAGCAAAAACACTGCCGGAGCTGCAAGCCATGCTCTTAGCGCTTAAACAGGACATCCACAATAAAACCGATCTTGAACAGCCCGCCCGCCTCATCCGCGCTATAGAAATAGCCCGCTACCGGCACAACAACCCTGAAAGCACAGAACTGCACCGCAGTGCAATCCCTCTCCTCAAGCCGAAAATCTACGGTCTTTCTTTTGAACGCAGCGTATTACGCGAACGGATTAAAAGCCGCCTCATTGCCCGCATTGATGCCGGTATGATAGAAGAAACCGAATGCATTCATAACCAAGGTTATTCATGGGAACGGCTCGAAAGCCTCGGACTGGAATACCGCTTTACGGCACAGTATTTGCAAGGAAAAATTGAATCAAAAGAAGTCTATATCGAACAGCTTTACCGCGCTATCTGTCAATTTGCAAAACGGCAGGAAACATGGTTCCGGCGCATGGTAAAAAACGGCATCGAAATAACGTGGATTGACGGCAATGAGGCTGCACAGGTATCTGTAGCGGATATTGTACAGTCTAAACGGTTTTAATACCCAAAATAATGAGAATTTTTATCAAAACAGTAAAAGTGAGCGCAGATATTAGCAAATTATTAAAAAAGGGTCAATTGACTAAAGCATTATTATCAGTATAATAGAGAAGAACTATGATAGATCGTTCTGTTCAGACTATTTTACAGCCTGCTCTTGTTTTTCTCAAACAAGGTGACCTTGAACAAGCGCATAGAAGCCTTGAACGGCTGCTTGAACAGGACTTGGAAAATCCTCAAGTGATGTACACACTAAAGGGGGTAAGTTTCTGGCTCGATCGGATGCGTTATTCGGAAACACTATCCGACAATTTCCTGAGAGGTGAATATCTTATTTCTCAATGGAAGCCCTTTCTGGACTACATAGGAAAGATGGGGGACTTTAACGAGCTTATAGTCTACGCATTAAAGTGCAGCATATTTACTATCGCGCTACAGCTTTATCAGTCACTCTTAACCGGTACTGAAACAGTACATAACACTGCGGAAATATACCGAAAGACAGGACTCTGTTATAAAGCGCTGGGCGACTATGAAACAGCAATCAGCTGTTTGCAATATGCAGCCGATATTAATGCACATTCAGCAGCCATTTTGGCAGAGCTTGCCGATGCATATTCCCTGAGCGGTGAAACACGGCTTGCGAAGGTATTTTTCCGGGAAGCGCTGTTTAAGAATGCTTCTGAGATAGAAATATGCTTTCTTGATTCGGAAATTTTTCATGCGCTTGTTACGAAAGTTGCTGCCATCGGTTATAAAGAAGAGGAGTTGTTAGAATGGCTTCCTGTTTACGGTACACTTGATGGAGTACTCAATGTCAAGCGTGAATTAAAGGCTTTGGAACTGGGGAAACTAAAACAATCCGTCTACACACTCGAAAATGAGCTGCGGGAGAAGGACATAAAAAGCAAAAAACTTATTATCCCCCGTTTAATCAACTACTATTTTTGGCTTATTGATCATTATTTGAATGTTAATGTCGAAAAGTCAAAGATTGATGAGATTCTCTTGCGGATTAAACTACTTGATGAGAAAATCTACAACCGCTACATACGGTAATGACACAGTGAGGTGAATATGTCAGATGTATTAGAAAAGAATGTGCGCGATATATTTAATGAAGAAAAATGGACACGAGCCGCTATTTCAAACTATTCCATCAATAATTTTAACGAATTGGACACACTGATAAAAGAGGCAAAAAGAGATCATCACTTGGATGAATTAAAAGAGCTGTCCGATGCGCATCTCGCTCATAATAAAACCAGTATCACGGCTTTGTATATTTCGAGTATGATCGCATTATCAAAACAGATGCTCGATGATTCTGCTCTTGTAACACTCATAACGCTCTTTATCAACAATCATCGGATGCAGATTGTGGAATATTTGTGCGAAAAAGTACTGGAGGAAAGTGAATCGAAATTTGCTTTGCGTACATTGGCAAACTGCTATAAAGATTCCGATAGCGCTGAACAAAAAGCAAAAATTTATGGAATATGGGAACGGCTGGTGCGAATCGATTATGAAGAAGCAGATATTCCCAAACTGCTTGCCGAATACTATATCCAGCTCAATGAAAAAGAGACAGACAAAGAAAAAGAGAAAACGAATACTGAAAAAGCCATTGATTATTATAAAAAAGCCTTGTACCGATCCATCAATCGGCATTCATACTCAGCAGTAAAAGAAGTATGGGCACGTTTGGTCGAACTGGTGCCGCAGGAAATTGACTTTTTCTATCATGTCCAGCGTAAAATTACCGACCATCTCGGCGCAGAACGCAGTGTTACCTGTATGCAGGATCTCTACAAATATTATAAAAAAGAAGCAGAAGAGGAAATAAAAAAGCAACAACAGGAACATCCTACAGCTAAAGATTTGAGTTCTAAAGCTATAGAAGATTTGAATACTGCTATAGATATTTTGAAGCTTATACTTTCCACCGATGACAAAGATCACTGGGCGCGAAAAGAAATTGTGGAATGCTTTAGAGCAAGATATTCTTCACACACACAGCTTGAAGAGTATATCAAAGACTCGAATTTGGCACAGGATTGGCGGAATATCTTTGAAGCAATCGATGATTTTGAAAAACATATTGCGTTCGATAAAGGAAACTTCGTATTCCACCGGACATGGGGAGTCGGACGAATCGCTAAAGTGAACAATGATGAATTAACCATCGATTTTGCAAAAAAGCGCGGTCATACTATGAGCCTCAAAATGGGGATTACAGCCTTGCAAACATTGAATAAGAACCATATTTGGGTACTCAAATCCATTATGAAGGGTTCCGAACTCACTGCAAAGGTAAAGGCGGATCCAGAATGGGCACTGAAAACAGTCATCCGCAGCTTTGATAATAACTGCGATTTTAAGCGGATAAAGCACGAATTGGTACCGTCCCTCCTCACCACTAGTGAATGGACAAACTGGAGTACAAAGGCTCGGAAAATTGTAAAAGAAAATCCGGAATTTGGGATCAACCCAGCAAATATCGACTTTTACACTGTACATACCCGCCCGATTTCGCTTGACGAAAAACTTTCCAACGAATTCAAAGCGCAGAAAAATTTCTTTGAACGAGTCGGAATTATCTTTAATATTATGGAAAACGGTGATACGGAGTCGGACGGTTTTCAGGATATGTTTAATTACTTTGAATCCTTCCTCAAAGCATTCAGTCAGGTAAATGAACAAGTAATGGCTGCGTATCTTGTAGTATCAAAATTGACTACTGCAATGCCGCACCTCAGCGCAGCAAAACATCATAATTTTGCAGAATTATTTGCACAAATCGAAAACCCAGCTGCCGTGTACCTCGGTATTGAAAACAAAGAACTCCGTAGTGCGTACCTGCGCAATATTAAAAATCTTGTTCCGGATTGGAGTGATCAGTATGTTCGGCTTTTTCCGGTAGTCCTTTCTACTGAGATTTTAACACCGCTACTCGAAGAATATCCTGAGAAGGTAAAAGAACTGGCAGCAACGTGTTATAAGGATTATAAAGAATACCGCGAAGCGGTTGTATGGCTCTTCAAAAATGCGCAAGAAGAACCATGGTTTAAAGAGCTGCATATCGATTATGAGCATCAGATGATTGTGCTGATCCATATTCTTGATATAACATATCGGGAAATTGCAAGCAGGCGGAATACAACCGAAAACAGGAAAATCAATAAGCAGATCCATACAATTTTATTCGGGAAAGATGCTTTACTGGAAAATTTTATCCTTGAGCATGATGAAGATGCTGTTACACGGTTGTATACTCTTGTCAGCGATATTAAAGACTTGGATTCGCCGATTAAAATGCAGCTGCGGAATAGGATTTTGGAAAAATACAAGAACTTTAAGTTCTTTGATGAGGTTGAAAAAACGGTTACCGGCCGCGGCTTAATCGTAACATCTAAGATGCTTGATGAAAAGAAACGGGAATTGCAGCGGCTTATCGAAGTGGAAATCCCCCGCAATTCAAAAGAAGTTGGATTTGCGCTTTCGTTGGGCGACTTGCGAGAAAACTCGGAGTATAAGGCTGCAAAAGAAGAGCAGAATAGACTCAACAATACGGTAAGCAGGCTGCAGGAAGAACTGGAACGGGCGCAGGTCTTTGATCCTACCACCATTACAACTACCCGTGTGGGCTTTGGTACCGTCGTAGAACTGGAAAAACCGTCAACCCGTGAAAAGGAAACGTATACTATCTTAGGTCCGTGGGAATCTGACCCCTCAAATGGTATTATTTCCTATATGTCGCCGCTTGGTACCAATTTATTGAACCATAAACCCGGTGAGACCCTGTCATTTACAGTCAGTGAAGAAGAAAAAACGTATAAAATATTGAATATTACTGCAGCAGTGCTGTAACGGTAAAAGGTTGTTACTGCTCGATGAAACAATTAAGAACTGCAGCCGGAATAGTGTGCTTCTTGTTGATGGCAGCTTCTCTGAACGGACACACAGTGCGTTCAGAGAATACTGATGTTATTGTTTTGATGGATACTTCCGGTACCGTACTGCCGTATCACGAGGTCATCAATGAGCGTGTATTGCAATCGATTATTTCAAAATTCATCCGCATTGGGGATTCCTTTCACCTGCTATCGTTCAATGCGGAAGCTCGCTACGAAATGTCTCAAAAAATCGGTACGGAAGCAGATTTATCGCGTGTTGTTTCCCGCTTTATGCTCCTGTACCAGCTGGGGCAAAGCGCTGATTTTTTATCCGGTATTCATTTTGCTCAACAGTACATGGAAGAACTCCCCTCGCCTCAGCCGAAAATACTCATTGTGATTTCCGACGGTATTTTCAACCCGCCGGAGTCGAGTCCATACCGGCAGTATACCGGAGAGCAAATAAAGACAGCGCTCGCAGCATCAGCGGCTTCTATCCGATCAAAGGGATGGAAGGTATATTATGTAAAACTCCCCTTCCCCTCTGATGCAGTAATAAAAGATCTGGACGGTACCTTTTATGCAGGAAAGCTCGACTCCGCAGGAAATATTGACCGCTCCGGTGTAAGCGCCGACGGTGCTTCTGCATCAGCGAGCGGTTCTCAGCAAACCGCCGGCACAGCTGCAAACCATACTGCCGATGAAGGTAACACAAACACCTCTACGGTACATTCTACCACTACTACGGGCAACGGCACTGCAAGCAACCGTAACGGCAATACCGCCGAAACAGTTTTTACAGAAAATAGGCAGAAAAATTCGGCAACCGGCGGCAGAAACACGGAACACAGAGAACAAAGCGGCGGTGCACCTAATCAAACAACTGTGTCAGCCCCCCCTGCAAATGCAGACGGCGGGCTTAAAACTACAAACACTGGAGTCCAAAACAAAAAGAGCGGAACAGCAGGCAGCGATGCGCTTGCCGCAACAGGCGGAACAGCAGCCGGTACCTCCGGCTTTGATGAAAACCAAAACCGGAGGCTAACGGCAGATGCCGGTGCAGCTCATACCGATAAAACACCTACAGATACTACCGCTGCCGATACAGCCAATGCAAATAGCTCCATAGGCAACACCAATGAGGCTGCGGATCAGCCGGTTCAGCACGGCATAAAAGAATATACCGATGTTTCGCAAGCCTTTACGGAAAACCTCGGTATAGAAACCACTAATGTACCAGAAGAAGGTTCTATCGTCTTTAATGATGCGGTATTGCCGCTTCCGGATATTATCCTCCCTGAACACATAGAAACGTCCAGCCGGCAGTTTGAACTGCCGGTACGGATTGTGAATACAGCAGCGGAACAGATCAATATAACGCTGCAAAGCATTGTTGTTGAAACAGATGGGAAAACGTACCGGCAGGAGATGAGTAACCTTTCAGCACAGGTACTGCCTCAAACCGAAACCGGCATAACTGCGCGTATCCGTCTTCCGAAAAGTATGTATAGTCAAGGAGAGCAGCGAAGCACGATCAGGCTTGACCTTGTACAAAAAGACAAGCATTTTTCTCAAGCAGCTACGGTGCTCATCACCATAAAACCGTCATTCTTCCAATCTTTCATAACAGGGAGTGCACGCTGGATAGTCCTTGCAGGCAGCGCCATCCTTCTTTTGCTGATACTCATCCTCTTTATCCGCAGCCGCGTACAAGAACCGGCACCTTATGCGGCACGGAGGCTCGGACAGACAACCGGGACTGCCGGTGGACAGCAATCCGGCATCCGTCAGCGCGGAACAGCCCAGCAGCTGGATTTTCAAAAAGAGGAGCGCACTGCTATTACCGGTACGGATAAACGGTATTACCCTGAACAGCAAACAAATAAAACCGATCCGAGGGAAAGTCTGAATAACTTTAGTTCACAAACAGCCGCAGCTGCTGCGGTGACTCAAAAAGAAACCGCATCTCAGATGAATTATCTGGCGCAAGAGCATTCCCGGAATATGGAAGGGCGTTTTGCACTGCTCAACAGCACAGAAACCCGCTTGAGCCGCCGTCCGAATTTTTCTCAGAATTACTACGGACACATCAGTACAAAGCCTTCACAGTCAGGGATGACGGAACTGTTTGTATACAACCAAACGACATCGATCGGCAAGCGTAATATCCACGTGATGAAGCCCGGAAGCAGGATGAGTATCGGCGGCAGCAAAAACGACAGCTTCCTCATTTTCCTCGTCCCCTTCCCTGCCAACCTTGCGCAAATACACTACGACGGCGGCGAGTATCGGCTATCTATTTTGAAACCCGAATACTTTCCCTATGAAACGTCGAACACAATTTATAATTGCATCGGGCGGGACATTACTGTCGTATCAAAAAAAGGCTATCACGTTACCTTTACCTTTCGGGGCTACGAAGACCCGATGATCAAGCTGAACACCATCCTAACTTCTATCAGTTATATGGAAGAACAGCCTAAAAACGTATAAGCTCACCTTCTATTTGCCACCTCTAAAAACATCAAGCCTATCGGCTTGTTCTGTATGGAAATGGTTTATCTTATCCGCTAAAGCGGATTGCGAATCGTTTTTTTTGAAGAATCCTCAGCAGCTCCCCCTACACACAGACCTGCAAGGATCATAAGTACAATACAGCATACCGGAATCATCTTTTGCATAAGGTTCAAAGTATCAGCTGCCTTACCCTTCAGTAACCCATTCCTTTAGTGTCCGCTTTTCCTCATCAAAACTTGCGCCTATGGCAATGACCCTCTTCCCGCTTCCGGTATACCTATCCGCATACTGTTTATCTTTGATTTGCTTTAAGGCATCTTCCGCCGAACCGTTTGAAGTCAGTTTAAATTCAAACAAGTAGATTTTATCCGGTGTTTCAACGGTGCAGTCTATTCTTCCGGTTGCACAGTGTACCTCTGTTCGAATAAACTCATTCATCAAGGCAAATACCAGATATACCGCTGCTTGATAGTTTTGTTCACGTAAGACGAGATTTTTCTCGGTTACACTGTCGTAGGGTATACCGGAGATAATCCCTTTCAGCTTTTCCATAAATCCGTCTACATCCCCTTGCTTTACCGCTTTAGTAAAGTCCATTACCGATACCCCCGTCTTATCGGACGTGATCGCAGTATAGGCAGGCATCAGGTTATACAAAAAACCGTACCGCACTTCATCATTAGGAAAACCTAAACGGTACAGCTTATACTCCCTATCATAGTCTTTAATCGTTAGATACCCTGCTTGAAATAATATAGGCAGTGGATTGATGCTATCGGCACGATATATTTCAAGCCCTGCTTCGTTCAGCAGCACATTCCCATCTAAGTCGGGAATGTGGTAGTAGGCTGTTTTAAGGTAGTCTACGAGGAAGGTCGGTGTACCGGAAGAAAACCAATAGCTGCCCAGCTCCCGCTTTACAAAGACATTTAATAAGCTGAACGGATTATACACCCCTTCTTTATCAGGATGAAAAAGGTAGCCGTCATACCGCTGCTTTAACCTCGCAAGCGTTTTATCATAGCTTAACCCTTGCCGGTCTCCCAACACCTGTATTTCAGGTTGAAAACAGGTTTTCAGTTCCGTTTCCGTAATGCCGCAGATACCGGCGTAGTCTTCTTCAAGGGAAATATCGCGTAAATTATTCAAATCGCTAAAAATGCTCACCTTACTAAACTTGGTTACTCCGGTAAGAAAGGCAAACCGCAGGTATTCATCGCTTGATTTAATCACCCCGTAGAAGCCTTTCAGTATCTTGCGGTAGGTTTCATTGACTTCAGGGGCATCATACATGGTTTCCAAAAGCGGTTTGTCGTATTCATCTACCAGCACAACGACTTGTTTGCCGGTTTGTTCACAGGCACGACGAATAAGTCCTGCAAAACGGCGGCTGAAATCTTCTTCTGAAGGTTCCATACCGTATATTTTTTCCCACTGACAGAGATGATCGTTAATAATTATTTCCAGATCACGGACGCTTCGGTATTGTGCCGCATTAAAATCCAAATACAGCACCGGATATTCTTGCCAGATGTCCCGTATTTCGGCTTGAGTTTCTTCCAGTTTTTCTATTGCAAGTCCTTTGAACAGCTCTTTTTGACCGAGAAAATAAGCTTTCAGTGTTGAAAGAAATAAACTCTTACCGAACCGCCGCGGCCGGCTTAAAAAATGAACACGGCTTTCAGTTACTAATTTCCAGATAAATTCAGTCTTGTCAACATAGATAAAATTACCATTCTGCAATACTTCAAAGTTTTGTACCCCTATCGGCAATTTCCGTATTCTTTCCATACCATACCTCCTCTGCTCAATAGACCTGTTCGACAACAAAGTGAGCGAATAGATCATATTATTTCACTGCTCAGCGGGATTATACCATATTTGAGTAAAAAAGTCTGGAATGTCTCAAAAGCCGGTCAGTTTTTAAACATCCCCCTCTGCTCTGCGTCAGAGTTGTTGATTTTCAAGGCTACCTCTAAAAACCGATGTACAGGGCATCTCTAAAAACTCGGCTATCTTTTAGAGGTTCCTACAGTTTTTTAGAGGTTTTCCTTAGATTCCTTTTGCGATGTTTTTTGATAAGTCATAAAAATGTAAAGACTTATCAAAAATACTCGTCGGGCATCTCTAAAAACTATACCTGAGTTTTTAGAGATGCCCATCTATGTATAGGTAAAAACGATTATCGAGTCTCGACTTCTGCTGGAGAGAGGCCGACAATTTTGCAAATATCTGCAAGGGGGTAGCCCATAGTGAGCATCGTTTTTGCTGTTTCGAGTGCTTTTTGGTGGGAGCCTTCAGCAAGACCAAGCGATTTTCCGCGCTCAAGACCTTTCTGCTCAGCTTCGCTTATCATTGATAATCGATCGCTTTCATATTCCCACGCAGCCTCATATCGCCTCCGCTCTTGCTCATCCAGATAAAAGATATCCATCACTTTGTTTGCCTTTGCCATTACAGGATTTCCTCGTGCTAACATAGCTCTCACCTCTTTACTGTCTGTTTTGATAAACATAAGCCATTTTTCTAGGCTTGTCAAATTCTCTTTCGGCAGCTTTGTTAAGTCTAAAAAATGAATCTCCAACAGCTCATCCAAGAGCGTCTGCTCTTCTTCTTCCCGTATCCGGTAAACCGAATGCACTTTGCAGCTTAATTTAAACGGGCTGTTCAGCACATTGATGGTGATGCATTTTTTCAAATCTGTGTATTGCAAACCGCTGGGGAAATGCTCATGGATCATTTTTGAACAGTAGAAAATACTCCGCTTGGGGTAATAATTAAAATAGGTATTCTGCATTTCTACATCGATTTTTCGCCCATCGTTTAAGCGGATTTTTATATCAAGCCGTCCGGCTTTCTCATTGTAAAATAAAGGGATTTGCTCGCTATTTTCGATGCGGACATCATCAAAATCATCATAAGTCAACAGAGTTACCAAGGAAATAAACTCAATCATAATATCCTTATTTTCCTCGGTACCAAAAACACAGAAGCGGCACGGATGCCGCTGGTTCTATACAGATGCGAGTTTCGGCACTGCCGAAACTCGCTCTTTCCATCGTACACGGATGTACGATGGAAAGAAACGCGTAATCGTTCCGTGCGGTAAACCTCATTGGGATATTAGGGGATTTTCTCATCTTTGCCTCCAGGCTACTTATATATCACGGATGCAAAAATGGCTAAGAATCTCAAAAAAAATTATACAGTCTTTTGTTCGTGTCAGAACCGCAAAAACTCGCTCAACAGGAACGCCCAAAGCAATAACCGATTACACTAGTCCCGCTTTTTCAAATTGTTTTTTCAGCATCTTGCTGCCTATCCATGCACTGAATGCTGCAACGAGCAATGTTCCGCCGACAATCACGGCAGGCATCCATGATGCTGCCGAGGTGCTCATGGTTTCAATATAGGAAGCGTCGGTGCCTTTTTTCAGCATCGCGTGTATCCATCTGTCGCGGTCGATAAAAAAGATGAGATAGGTAAAGGTGTTTGAAAGCATAAACAGCATATACGAAAGTGCATTGAGTTTTTTATTGGTATAGGCGCCAAGCCCTGCAACGATGTCGGCGATAATGCCCATTCCGATATTGCCAAGCGCCATCGACCAATGCATTCTGGTAACAAAAAAGACAAAGCCTAAAATAATGCCGAGGATGGTAATACTCCAGCGCTTGTGAACCTTTGCGACTAAAAGCAAATACACCGGACCGCACAATAATGCACAGCCCATCGGCATATAAAACGTCAATACTGGATTAGCTGCAAAAAACATGCCGCCAGCCATTGTAAACACAATCATCAATGCGGTAAAAATACCGGTTGTTACCAAATCTTTTACCGATAACCCTTTTTGAGTATTCATTGTAAAACATCCAATACTATAATTCCAACTTTAATGAGGTGCCATCCAAATAAATTGCTTCCGATTCTGTGA
>NZ_JBQNBW010000031.1:0-30022 GCF_052169735.1 Treponema sp. | reverse complement strand
TACGCGATTTATTGTTGAACACCGGTTTTTAGCCGGTATTCACGATAAATCCGCATAAAATCGATTTTTTTAGGGAAAGAGGATTGACAGTTATGAAAAATTCGTATATTCTACCCCCCCCCCCCCCCCCCCCCCTATAATGGATCGGAGAGAGGGTCAGTAACCACTTCCGGAAAAGCAAACAAGCGATTTTCTCTCCGCTTCAAATTTCTTCTTATCTTTGGTTTATTAATTGCCCTCGCTTCAACAATTGAAGGTTTCCTTGCAGTAAGAACCGCACGTAAAGCGGTTACAGAAAAAATCCAGACGCACCTTACCGACAAAGCACGAGATGTTTCGGAAATTATTGACGGTAAAATAATGCAATGGTTTCAATTCCTTGAAGGCATTGCAAGAATGCCGTTTTTAAGTGATGGTTCAGTGCCGTATCAGCAAAAGTTGCGCTTACTTGAAAGAGAAGCCGCTTTCGATAAAGATATTGATCATCTTGTCATTGCAGACCCGAAAGGCAATTTATACTTGCCCGATGGAACGGTACAGAATATTAATTATATCAATTGGTTAAAAAAATCGGGTACTAAAAATTATATCTCTGAACCGTTTAATTCAAAGATATGGAATAAATTACTTATCGCAATTACTGTGCCAATTTATAACAGCAACAAAAACAATGTCGGAACACTCGTCGCATTAGCCGACGGTTTGACACTCTGCAATGATATACAAAACATTACAGTAGGAAAAACCGGCGAATGTTATATACTGGATGAATTGGGAGTAACAATTGCCGATAAAAATACGGCGCTGGTAACGAACTTTGAAAATACAAGAGAATCCGTCAAAAAGGATTCCTCTCTTTCTGCGCTTGCGTCATTCGAAGCTACAGCTTTACAATCTTCAGTGCCCTCCGTCGGTTTTTGGAATTATCAAGGAATTGCAAATATTTCTTCTTTTTCGAAAATAGACTCTACCGGTTGGACGGTTATTATCCAAGCGCCTGTAAATGAATTTATGGAAACGGTGAATACGCTGCAAACCATGATGATCATTATTATTATCGCCGTTATTATTACAGCGCTTATCGTTGTTTATCTTGTCGCGCATAAAACTGTACAACCGCTCCAGACGGCAGTGCGAGCCTTAAAAAATATCGCGCAAGGCGAAGGAGATTTGACTGTCCGGCTGCCGCTCATCGGTAACGATGAAATTACTGATTTATCCGAATATTTCAACCAAACGATTGAAAAGATCGGTACATCTATCCGGCAAGTCGGCGTAAACTCAAATACAATGGAAGAAATCGGGAGTGAACTCGCTTCCAATATGACCGAAACAGCCAGCGCTGTTAATCAAATCAGTGCCAATATCGACGGGGTGAAGCAGCAGGCAATGACCCAAGCGGCAAGCGTTACCGAAACGGCCGCGACTATAGAGGAGATTGTCCGCACGATTAAGCAGCTCAATAATAGCATCGAAACGCAAGCCGCGAGTGTTGCGCAGTCATCATCTTCCGTAGAAGAAATGGTTGCGAATATTGCTTCTATCGGACAAACCCTCGGTAAAACCGATGAAGTAATAAAAAGTCTTACAACGGCAACCGGCGACGGCAAAGCTACACTTGTAACCTCAAACACCGTAACTCAAAAGATAGCCGAAGAATCAGGCTCGCTAATGGAAGCAAGTAGCGTTATTCAACATATTGCTTCGCAGACGAACCTTTTAGCGATGAATGCTGCGATCGAAGCCGCTCACGCAGGAGAGGCAGGAAAAGGCTTTGCCGTTGTCGCGGACGAAATCCGTAAACTGGCGGAAGAATCTTCGACACAGGGTAAAGCCATCACCACTACGTTAAAAACGCTGAGCGGAGAAATCGAAACGCTTTCCGCTTCGTCTAAAACCGTAGAAGCAAAGTTCAATGCGATTTTCAGCCTCGCCGAACAGGTAAAAGAAATGAGTGCCAGTCTTACTGAAGCGATGAGGGAACAAGAGAACGGTAGCAAGGAAGTGCTTACTGCTATCAAGAGTATCAATACGGTAACGATAGAAGTGCAGGCAGGTTCGGAGGAAATGCTGAAAGGCGGTGAAGGCGTTGCAAAGAAAATGCAAAAACTGGATAGTCTTACCCGCGTCATTACCGAAAGCATGAACGAGATGGCATCCGGCGCAGTACAGATTAACAATGCCGTGCAGGAAGTAAGTGAAATTACGCAGAAAAATAAGCAGAGTATTGAATCATTGGCATCTGAGGTGTCTAAGTTCAAAGTCTAATCTTTTGCAAATATACGGCTCAGTAGATACACCGTCTCTTTGCAAAAGCACTGGAAGGGCTTTTGCCGATAAAAAGAAAATACATGCATACCTTTAAGGGAGTGATTATTACGAGGAATCTGAGTGATATGTACCATTTTTTGTATATTTGGTACATATCTTTGTCACATGTCCAAAAAAAGACTATAATTGGGAAATGCCGGAATTGCAAAAATTGCCGGTTGATCCTAAAAAGACCGAAACAATTGACCAATAGACGATTCCTGCAAAGATTGAACCTATAGTAAACTTTTTGAAAACAGGACATCTTCTTCCGCTATATTTTCAGCAGCAGTGCAGTTGATGTATTCACCTGCACAATTTCCACATTCGCGTTGAAAAAAGATTGCACGTTTTCTTGTGTAATGACATCGCGGATATCGCCGAAAAGATACGTTTGTCCGGACAGCAATAAGCCCTTATCCGCAATACGGATAATATTTTGGATATAATGCGAATTAATGATGATAGCGGTATGGTTCGATTTTGCGAGCGTTTGTAATATCTTTAAAAGTTGCGCCTGATTATAAAAATCCAAGTTTGATTCAGGTTCATCGAGAATAAGCAGACGAGGCTGAGAAACCAATGCCTTTGCGATATACGCCATTTGCATTTCTCCGCCGCTTAACCGGTTGCAGTTTTTATTTTTTAAATGACCGATATGCAAATCTGCAAGAACTTTTTCACTTATTTCATAATCTTTTTTTGAAGGGGCTGCAAAGTATCGGTTTACACCACACCGTCCAAATGAAACAAAATCTAAAACACTATAAGCAAATAACGGACTTTTTGCCTGCGGTACGTATGCTAAAAATCGGTGCGCTTCTTTTGACGGACGATTCATAATGAAAGAAGATCCTGCCGTCCATTTGAATATACCTGCAATGCACTTTAACAATGTTGTTTTTCCTATTCCATTGCATCCCATAACAGCAAGGATTTCACCTTCATTTACGGTAAACGACATATCATGTAAAATCGGTTTTGTACGGGGGTATGCAAAAGAGGCGCACTTCACTTCGACTATATTATTCATGTCCAGAGGCATCCTTAAATAAAAAAAGCAAAGCGAAAAGCGGCGCTCCGGTTAGTGAGGTGATAATGCCGATGGGAATTTCCGAAAAGCCGATTGTTCGGGCAAAGGTGTCGGAAAGCAGCATAAACAAAGCGCCGAATACGCTTGCAAGCGGCAGTACATATCCGTGATTCGATCCGATAATTTTTCGCGTTGCATGAGGAATTACAAGCCCTACCCAGCCGATCATACCGCTTACCGTAACGGCAGAAGCAATCAGCACAGTCGCTGCACCAAGTACAATACTTTTAACGAGCTTTGGATGCACACCGGCGATTTTTGCTTCATCATCTCCGAGCGATAAAATATTTAACTTCCAGCGAAATAGGTATAACAGTCCCGTTCCAAGCAAAAATGGAATCAGAATAAAAGTAATCTGCGCCGAGCCGGAGGATGCAAAGCTGCCCATCAGCCAAAATGTAATTGCAGGCAGGGTATCGTTCGGATCTGCTGCAAATTTTAGAATGGAAAGCATGGAAACAAATAATGATGAAGTAATGATACCGCTTAACACAATAGATAAAACAGAAAAATCTTTTTTCAATCTACATAATGCAACCACAAAAAAGATACTGAGTAGTCCTGCAGTAAAGGAGAGTATAAGTGTTGCGAAGAGATTATTGCCGAAGAACAGAATCCCTGCTGCAGCGCCAAATCCTGAAGCGGAAGCGGTTCCCAACACATCGGGACTCGCAAGCGGATTTTGCAAAATACCCTGCATCGCTGTACCTGCCAGAGCAAGTGCAGCGCCTACCATAATCGATAGTATCACTCGCGGAAGACGGATATCGAAGAGGATATGCCGTTTTACATCACCGTCGGAGACTGTTTGCCGTGTAACAAGCTTTGCAATATCGGACGGCATAATATGAAACCGTCCGATAAAACAAGCGGCAATTGCTGCTGCCGTTAAAAGCACTATACCGGCAATAAGTATTTTTCGATATGAGGTATGACCGTACCTGTACATTTACTGTATTGCTATCGGTTTAAGCATATCGCTGATGACGGCATCCGGTAAATCGGCAGCATACATTTCTTTGTAATAGTGCTTTATTCTTGCCTTAAATTCAGTCTCGGTATACCTATCGGGGTATACTTTCATCAGCATCCAAAGCAGTACCAAAGGAGAATCGGCACACGGCATTCCCCAGCTATATGTGCCTTGCGGAATATCGAATACATGTTTTTCTTTTACCGCAGTAATAAACGACCAGTCGGAGCCGTCTACTTTGTTTTGTAAAATATGCGCAGCGGCGATTACGTTTTTTCCGACTCGCATATTATTGATAAAAATCACATCGGGATTCCACGCATGAATCTGTTCCATAGAAACGGCTGCCTGTCCTGCGCCATCAGCAAAGCCTTCTACTGCTGCACTATTTTCAAAACCTGCCATATTTAAAAATGCATCTCCATAACTGTTTTTTCCGCTTACAGTAATCTTCCCGCCAAGATAGCTGAAAATAAAAAGCGCTTTTAATTTTTTATGTTCACCTGTATGCAAAATTTTTTCAGTGAGTATATTTGTTTCCTGCCACTGCTTTTTAAACCGTTCGGGATTTTTTATGCGGAAAGTATCTGCAAGCAGCGCTTCCCATTTTTCCGTTAGCGTTTGGGGATTCATATCTTTCAGGTGCATATTCAACATCGGTGCATCGATATTCGCCAAATTCTTTTTTTCAAAAGCCCCGTAATAGATAATCAGTGAAGGATGTAACGATGCCAAACTTTCGACATTGATTGTAAAATCGTTATTGACAAACGAGGTGTCGATGTTTTTTGCACTGGAATTTACAATATGCAGCACCTGCGGATTTGATGTTGAAAATGTTCGCGGATTTACACCGACAACGGAATCCGCAAGCTGCGGAAAAGTAAGCAGCATCGAATAAACCGGCGGTGATAAATTAACGATACGGGTATGCTGTTGCTCCCGTTCGGATGTTTCTGCACCATGCGATTCTTTTTGCCCTGCAGCAAAAAGACTGAGACCCAATACGGAAATAAAAACCGCATATACAATTTTCTTATTCATATTTTCCTCCATAAAAATACTCGTTCACAATAATAGTAAAAACTTTTACAAGTTTTAAAAATGATTTGCTATCATCTCATTAGCTTTTTCTAAAAAGTGATTGATAAGAGAGCATTCTTGCTCATTCAGCGAATCGATAAAATCGAAAAAAGATTTATCATGCGTTTGATGGTAGTTCTCATGTGCAGCATACGCCGCTTGCCCGCTCTTTGTTAAAAATAATTTCTTTCGTTTTTTATCTTCCGTATCCTCCTCTTTTTCTACAAATCCGCGTTCCTCAAGTTTTAGCAAAGTCTTGTGAATAACCGCACGGGTAATCCCCATATCGCGGGCAATTTCTGAGCTGAATATTCCCGGATTATCTCCTATCTTTTTTATGATATGAATTTCTCCGCGGTAAAATGTCATATCCTTCCCTGCAAATGAAAGCGTGTTGTTTTTTCCGTTTGCAATTTTCTCTATCAATGCTATGTATCGTTCAATCACAATATGTTTATTTGTCACTGCATACCTTCCTAAATACAATAAAAGGATATAAGCCGTCGGTGCCTTTCATTATCTCTTTTAGACTGACGGAATTTAAAGCGGAAATCAGCATCTCTTTTGACAGAGCTTTATTTATGCGGAAGTTTTCATCCCTCGGTGCGCTGTGTCGGAGTTGTTGATTTTTTCGTCTGAGATTTCCCTTTAGCCACCGCGCAGCATATCGTGCCTTATCTTTCTCTGTGGCAAAAGCGGTATCATACACCAATAATAGTCCGCCTTCTTGGAGCGCATCACTTATTTTTTTAACAAACGGCTCGATCATCTCCAGCACAAATGGAAAAATACCTGAGGCAATAATGAAATCATAATCGCCCCCGATGCCGTCTAAAAGGAAATTTCCTTCCATGATTGCAATGCGGTTTTTTGCCGGAGAATCGGCTATAAAGCGCCGTGCGATAGATACAACGTCTTTCTGCTCAAAAAGAACACCTTCGCATTTTTTATACGATTCGGCTACCGCAATGAGCAGTGCTCCTGAACCTCCGCCTAAATCAAGAACCTTTTTCGGCATAATGCCAAGTTCTTTAATCAGTGTAAGCAAGGGCTGTTTTCTCAATATGCTTATTTCCTTGGCGGTAATCCGTGCCATTTCAGTAAAATCAAAGACGGGACAGCTGCTTGACTTATCGGATAGACTTTCCGCTTCATTGCATATATCCGACAATCGTTTCCGATAAAGCAGTACATCGCCTATATACGATACACTCGAACGAGCTAAAAACCGCTGCGTTTCATCGGTATTGTAATAGCATTCTCCATCAACGGTTATCAATCCTTGAGCAGCGAGTGCATCTAAAAATATCTTTAGCGATTGTGCATTGCCGAGATTGAGACTGCCGTATTTGTCGGCATTGCACGATATTACTGCAGCAAGCTCCTCAGCTGTCTTACCGTTACTTAATACGGTAAACATATCGAACTCCAACGCTATAAAAAAAATCTGTGCATCCAATAGTGTGTCGAGCTTTGTATAATATTTTAAAACAGATTTCATCCGCTATCCTTTATTTGTATACATGGCATACAAATATAATCGGAAATGAATATTTTGTAAAGTAATTGATGTCAACAAACATACACTATTTATACAGCCTTGTTTTATACTAGACCTATTCGATAACTGCGTTTTCGAATAGGTCGACGAGTTCTAAATCGCGCAAATAGCACGATTTAGAACATCGCATTTCAAGGTACCCTGTTCAGAAAGGTCAGTTTCCGAACAGGTTTACTATATATAGATAGCGGTGCTTCCTGACCCTGTTTTCCGGCAGTAGGCATTGATTCTTGTTTTATCTTTGATCCTCTGCTATAGTACCGGTGCATGAACAGTATGGATTTGGATAATGAGATAGATGATTTTGGGCTGGTGCGCGGTGAAAAACAATCCGGTGATGAAAAAGACCGGGCGCTGCGTCCGCAATTTTTAAAAGACTTTCAGGGTCAACAAGAGATCAAAGAAAATTTATCAGTGTTTATTCAGGCGGCACGGAGCCGCGGGGAAAGCCTTGATCACCTCTTTTTGATTGGACCGCCTGGTCTCGGCAAAACAACACTGGCACAAATTACTGCGCAGGAATTGGGTGTTGAGTGCAAAATTACAGGAGCCCCCGCTCTTGATAAGCCTAAAGACCTTGCCGGTATCTTGACAACGCTGTCCGAGCGGAGTGTCTTTTTTATCGACGAAATACATCGGCTCAAACCGGCAATCGAAGAAATGCTCTATATTGCAATGGAAGATTATGAGCTTGACTGGATCATCGGGCAGGGACCGGGCGCTCGTACCGTGCGTATTCCCTTGCCGCCGTTTACACTGATTGGGGCGACGACCCGTGCTGGTATGGTCTCCAGTCCTCTCATCAGCCGCTTTGGCATTGTGCAACGTTTTGAGTTTTATAAGGATGAAGAACTTGCATCCATCATTATGCGTTCGGCAGATATTCTCCGCATCAGTATCGAAAAAAAAGCTGCACTGGCGCTTGCCCGCTGCTCACGCGGAACCCCGCGAGTTGCCAATCGGCTTCTGCGGAGGATGCGGGACTTTGCGTTTATCGACGGAAGTACTACCATCCAAGAAACAACAGTGGTACACGGTTTGAAACGGCTGCACATTGACAGTCTTGGTTTAGAAAACTACGACCGTCAAATACTCCGGTCTGTTATAGAAAACTACGGCGGCGGTCCGGTAGGCGCAGAGACCCTTGCCATTTCCATCGGAGAATCGCAAGATACACTCGAAGACTATTATGAACCCTATCTGATTCAAACAGGACTCTTGCAGCGAACCCCTCGCGGACGTATGGTTACGGAAAAAGCATACACGCATCTTGGTCTCGCCGTACCGGCAGCAGCAAACTCAACCGGACAAAACGGTATGTTGTTTTAGTGGTCAGTAAACTACTGCACTGCCAAAATCCGTAAATCTGTGGTATAATACTTCTCATAGTGTCCGTTCTGCATTGCAAGCGATATTGTTCAAAAAAGAGACTTTGATGACAGTTGACTAAATCCTTCTTTTTAAGTAACATAGCCTGTATTTTACCCTAGCTGTCCTTCGACGGTATTTTGTATGTTGGGGATATGCTCGGTCTATAAGAGAACCGCTGCAAGCTGATTTCAGTTTTCGGCTGTGTCTCAAGGATTAATGTTCCGGAGGATAAACGTGAGCGTAAAGATTAGATTAAAGAAATTCGGCAGCAAAAAGCGTCCGTACTACCGCATTGTTGTACAGGATGTCCGCGAGCCGCGTGATGGAAAAACCATCGACGAGGTTGGAATTTACCATCCAATCGAAGCAGAAGATCGGCAGATTGCTTTTGATGCTGACAAAGTGCGCAGCTGGCTTGATAAAGGCGCTCAGCCGACCGATACCGTCCGTCACTTGCTCAACAAAAAACAATTCACTCTCTAGGGTGGCTGTTGGACATGGAACGTGATTTAGTCGAGTACATTGCAAAGTCTCTCGTTGACGATCCCAGTGCTGTATCTCTTACTGAAAAAGAAACGGAACGCGGTATTGTGTTGGAACTGAGAGTTGCGAGCGGCGATGTTGGAAAGGTGATTGGAAAATTCGGGAGAGTTGCTCAGGCAATCCGTACTTTGCTGATGGCATCTGCAGGCAGGAGCGGAACCCGGTATTTGCTGGAAATTCTTGATTAATGGAGTGGCTTATAACCGGTAAGGTTCGCGGTTCATTCGGATTAGAAGGCTTTCTTAAAGTCGAGAGCGCTTCGGGTGAATACGAACATTTTTTGAAATTAAAAGAAATACGGCTGAGGTTTCCTCGTACACACGCGGAGGAATCGGCTGGTGAAGTTCCTTATCAGGTTGAAAAGTGCACTGTCCGTACTACGGACGCTTTATTAAAACTACGGGGAGTGGATTCGCCTGAGGCAGCAAAAAAACTGCACGGAGCGGAAGTGCTCGTCCCCCGCGATATGGCTTGTCCCTTAGAAAAGGGTGAGTTTTATATCAATGATCTTTGTAATTCTGTCCTTGTATACAAAGGAAATACTGTAGGTACAATTACAGATGTAGTGGAAGGCGGAGGCGGTTTCCTCTTGGAACTCTCCGAGGCTGCAACAGGCAGAGCCATGTATATTCCCTTTCGTTCTGAATTTATTGGGAAGATAAATGTACATGCTAAGCAGGTTGAGCTTATGCACCGCTGGATTCTCGAATGAGATTCGATGTGCTGACCTTATTCCCGGAAATACCCGCTGCCTTTTTTGAAACGTCGATCATGGCAAAAGCGGTTGACCGGGGACTCATCAGCTACAATCTGGTAAATATCCGTGACTTTGCTTACGATAAGCATCGCACCTGTGATGATCTTACCTATGGCGGCGGTGCCGGTATGCTTCTTTTACCACAACCGCTTTCGCGTGCACTCGATGCTGTACAGGCTGCCGGTAAGCGGGTTATCTATGTAACCCCATCCGGTAAACCGTTTACACAATCGTATGCAGCGGAGCTGGCGCAAGAGGAAGAGCTTGTACTGGTTTGCGGCCGCTATGAAGGAATTGATCAGCGGATCATCGATGAATATGTTGACGATGAAATTTCGGTTGGCGATTATGTGATGTCATCCGGGGAACTTGCCGCTTTAGTAGTGATAGACACGGTTTACCGTTTGATCGACGGCGTTATTTCTCAAGAATCCCTTGAAGAGGAAAGTTTTTCCGATGGGCTGTTGGAATACCCTCAGTATACAAGACCGCAGATATTCAGGGACAAGGCTGTTCCTGAAGTGCTTCTGTCCGGGCACCATGAGCGTATCAGAAAATGGCGGCTTGCACGCAGAATTGAAAAAACGCTTGCCATGCGTCCCGATTTATTATCGGCAATCCGCAATTCGCCTGAATGGACACAGGAAGCAGAACTTATTTTACAGGAGATAACAAATGGCAGAGAATTTAATTCGCATAATTGAAGAAAAACAGAAGATTGTTGAAAAACCTACTTTCAAAGTAGGTGATACCGTTAAGGTACACTTCAAAATTATTGAAGGAAAAACCGAGCGTATCCAGATATATGAAGGTTTGGTACTCTGCTTTAAAAATGCCGGTATCGGACGCACCTTTACGGTACGGAAAAACTCATACGGTGTCGGAGTAGAGCGTGTATTTCCGCTGCACTCACCCCGTATTGCAAAAGTCGAGGTTGTACATGCCGGTAAGGTACGCCGTGCAAAGCTCTACTACATCCGCGAAAAGATCGGTAAGGCTGCAAAGATTAAAACACTTCTTAAAAAGAAAGCTTAAAGATGCAACCGTTAGAGGGGCGTTCTCTTTTGCTGTTACCGCTTAACAAGCAGGGGGCGCTTCATCTGAATCTGCATACAAACACTACTATTGCTGCATCGTTTTCCGAAAACGAAGTAGTAATGGTACGTGTTCTTTCAGCTCTTAAAAATAACATTATACGGATTGCCGCTAAAGGTGTTGTTATGCAGGTAAAAGCTCTTTCTTCTGTGGAGATGCAGGAAGGCGCTTTTTTGTTGATGCGTGTACATCTTACCGCCGATACCGTTGTTTTAAGTCCGTATCATCGGCATGTTTTGACACAGTTTCCGCACGAAGATGTGTTTACTCAGCTTAATATTCCTCAATCTGATCTCACTGCATCTCTTATTACTTTTTTTCTCGAAAATGAACAGCCTTTAGAATCAAGACAGCTGTCGAAACTACTAACGGAGCTTTCTATCTTTCATCCTCATGAAAAAAAGGCGGCATTTGTTGCAGCTCTGCTGGCTTCCCGCGGAATAACTCTTTCACCGGAGCTTATTGCGCACTATTTACAGGGTGTATTCGGTATGCCGGTGCTGCAGCAGTTCCCGCATACTCTATATGATGATGATCTCTTCCGCCTTGTCAATCATATAAAGGCAGCGAGGAATCATTGGGTAGTTTTCCCATTTAAAAAACATATAAAAGTCGAATGGAAGGGGTCAGTCGCTTTTTTACTTGACATGTATGATACCTGCTGTCTTGAATGCTGTGTGCGGGTTCATAGTGACGAAAAAAACGAAAGCTGGATATTCACTCTTAAAGATAATGAATGCCTCTTTGCTTATGAAGGTGCTTCTCCTTTATCCGCTCAGCAGAAACAGGAATTCACCCATTTACTCACCGGCTGTCTTACAGCAGCAGGTGCATTATCATACACAGTGCGCCCTGCATCCGGTGATAAATTGCATAATTCACTTGCATCAATCGATATATCTGTGTAAAATAGGAGCGGTATTGTATAGACTAGACTGTATGCTAGATCTATTCGATAACTACGTTTTCGAATAGATTGACGAGTTCTAAATCGTACAAATAGCACGATTTAGAACATCGCATTTCAAGATACCCTGTTCAAAAGGTCAGTTTCCGAACGGGTTTGCTATATCCAAGAGGATACCGATATGAAAAGAGCATGTTCGGTTGCATTATCTTACGTATTAGGAGACGAAGCGCCGCTCATCATGGGTTCAGGACGCGGTGCTGTTGCACAGAAAATACGGGAGATAGCTGACTCGTGCAATATTCCTCTGATTCACGATCCTCTATTGGCTGAAATTTTAGTTGAAGCCGATATCGGCTCTTGCATTCCGGAGGAAACGTATCAGGCTGTAGCTGCTATTTTTGCATTTCTGGAAAAAAAGGAAGGAACTATTTGTGCTAAGACGAATTAGAGTAGAAGATTTGAAAGAAGGTATGATATTTTCCGAGCCGCTTTTTTTTGATGATGGTAAGAATAGGGTGCTTGGTAAAATGCACCCCGTTACGCAGCGCGAATTGGCAGTCCTCAAGCAATGGAAGGTGCCTTTTGTAATGACTGAAGGCAAAGCCGTTAGAAGTGATGCGGAAATGAATGATTTAGTCGAAGAGTTGGATGCTCTTGTTGATGAGGAAGAGGATTCAACAGGGAAACAGTCCGATAAAATAGATGATTCCGACATTTTGAAACTGCCTGATGTTTTAAATCATAGTGAACTTTATAGTGAATATCTTTCGATTGTTGATGCAGTTGATGCGTTTTTAAATGATATTAAACAAAAAAAGCCGATCTCTCCGCGTCCTGTTGACGGCATTGCACTACGGCTTCATAACCTCTTGGCAGCAGATAGAACTTTGGTTATTTCGTTTATTTTGACAGCAGATATTCCTGAACATGATATGGCAAAAGCCCTTGTCGATAGTGCAATTTTAGCAGAAACGCTTGCAGTATTTATGAAAGAGCCGGCGGATTATCGGGATGATGTTGTACTGGCAGCATTGTTGCATGATTGCGGCATGTTGAGGATTCCCGACACTATCTTACAAAAGAAAGGGCCGCTGTCTGATACGGAGATGCAAACCGTCGCTGCTCATACCGTTTACGGATACAAAGCAGTTTTGTCGGAATTTATGTATACGGAACGGGTTGCACAATTTGTGCTGCAGCACCATGAACGCTGGGATGGCAAGGGATATCCCGGCAGGCTGAATAAGGAAGGTATAGAACTCGGTGCGCGTATTATCTCGGTTGTCGATGCATTTGTTGCAATGACTTCCGCAAAGGTGTACCGAAGTGCACTGCTCGGTTATGATGCGATGAAAACCTTTCTTGCTGATAAAGGGCGGCGTTTTGACTATCAAGTTGTCAAAGCATTGATACAAAGCATTGGGGTGTACCCGATCGGCTCGATTGTCCTAATGAATGATACATCGATCGCCCGTGTTATTGATGTCGCCCCGGAAGAACCGCTCCGTCCGCTCATCCGGGTGCTTATTGATGAGTCAGGAAAGAAGTTTTTGAACAATACCGGTAGACTGCTGAATTTACGTGATTGTAAAAATATTTTTATCGTCCGTGCAGTTGACCCGCAGCAGTATCAGAAGAAATGACGGAGCAACGGCTTGGTCCAGCAGGGGAGACCTTTGCCGAAAATTGGTTGAAGCAGCAGGGTTATACTATTGCTGCACGGAACTGGCGAACGCGAACCGGTGAAATCGATATCATCGTAGAAAAGGATGATTGGGTTATCTTTGTAGAAGTAAAAACCCTACCGCATACGGTATTTACCGATCTGGATATTATCGTTGGAAAGAGAAAACAGGAGAGGATTTGTAAAACTGCTAAATATTTTCTCTTAACTCATCGAAAATATAACCAGATGCATATACGGTTTGATGTTATCGTGCTCCCGTTTGATCCTCGGACAACAAAAGATGCGGAACCGGTGCACCTAGAGAATGCTTTTGAGGATTGTTATATATGAATAGTGGTGTGTTTCCAAAAAAAGAACGGTATTTTCCCCGCAAATCCCTCACAGAATCTGATTTTTATGAAATGGAAACAAAACTCAAAGATGAAGCGTATATCCAAGCCGCTATCTACCGATTAGCATCAATACTGACTGAACAGCTGATGGATATGAGCGTTATTGACTAAAAAGGATATTGATTAAAATGAATAGACGGGGACACAGAAAAGATCATCGCCATAGCGAGTCTGCTAAAACCGAGTTTGATTATCATGCTACAACAAAGATAGGAGATAGTTCCGCTTATTATATTTGTCCGCGGTGCGGTAAGCCCATTAAAGATTTAAGCGCAGCCCTTGCAGATAAACCTGATGGAAATCCGGTGCATTTTGATTGTGTATTGAATTTTTTAAAAGAGCATGAAACACTCCACGAAAACGAAGCATTGAGCTACATTGGGCAAGGCCGTTTTGCAGTATTAAAATATGCTTCTATGGTAACGATGAAGGACTTTTCTATTGTCCGTGTTATCGAATGGGAGGATAAAAATAGCCGGGCAGAATGGCGCGGTACGATCGCAAATCGCTTTAGCCTCATTGATTAACAATTACTGCAATCCGGCGGTGTCAGTAAGGACTCCGGATATTGGATTGACCATAAAAATAAGCCTTGCGGCGGAGCTGTTTCGCCTGCCGCTTTTCGGTTTTTTGACTTCAGAATCTGTTCAAAATCTGCTCTTGTCTGTTTTACCTGCTCACAGTGCAGCAAGGTACCGGTTATAGACCGTACCATCCGCCACAAAAATGCGTTTGCTGAAATTTCAAATACCAAGCAGCGTTCGTCATGGAAAAAATGAGCGCTGTAGATATAGCGCGATTTGCTTTGACTTTGATCCCCGGCGGCTGAAAAGGTTGTACAGTCCAGCTCTCCCGATAGCACACGTGCCATTTGATTTAAAAGCTCAACATCCGGTTCTCGCCTGATATGCCAGCAATAGGGCAGTTCATGGGCAAAAGCAGCTGTTCCGCATCGAATAAAATAGCGGTAGGTACGGGCATGAGCGCTAAAGCGGGCATGTAACAGGGGTGATACCTGGTGTGCTTCCATGATCCGTACATCGCGCGGGAGAATTGAATTGAGCGCCGGAACAAAGTTTTCCGGTTTAATACGGGCAATATCCGTAAAAAAATGAGCAGCTTGTCCGCATGCATGGACTCCTGCATCCGTTCTGCCTGAACCGGCAAGTTCTACTGGGTGCTTATGCAGGAGCGCAAGCGCCCGCTCGATCTCTCCTTGTACGGTGCGGAAGGCTTCCTTACCATGGTGCAGCTGTTTTTGCCATCCGTGAAAATGCGTACCGTCATAAGATATCCGTAGTAATATGTTCCGGCTGGCAGAATCACTAGTCATCATCTGTTTCGTGCAGTTCCGCTTTCAGTGAATCGTACAACGTGCGGGCATGCTCTAAAATGGGACCGGGTTTATTTTTTGAAGATTTACCGAGACCGAAAAGTTTTGCCAATGAAATCTTGTGTGTGCTCAATCGTTTAAGCCGCATTTCCATATCTGCCTTTTGCCCGTAGCGGTATTCCAGCAGTGCCCCAAGATAGATGACCCCGTCATAGCCGTAGTTTTTATCAACATCGGGACCAAAGGACTTGAGTCCTGCAATCATTTCTTTGCCGGTAGTTTCAAGCTCTAATGCCCGCCGGTATAAAAAAAGCGCCTTTTGATAAAAGAGCTTAGAAATATAGGTGTAGTTTTCTTCCGGTTCTTTTTCACCCAAGGTAGAAAAAAGCCATGCTGCCCGGAGTGCACAAATTGCTTGCTTAATTGTTGGAGAAAACTTCTCATCAAACTCATCATAGCATAAGAGGGCAAGGTAGTAGGCAGCAGCGCCTTCATGGAGCGTGCGGGCGTTATTAAAATCAACACGTCCAAAGAGTCCATTAACTGCCGTATGCCGCTGATCCATTTTTTCAAGCAGTTTTTCTGCAGTTGCTTTATCGACAATCCGGAAATCCTGAGTAAAACCGGCATAGAGGCACTTTGGACACACCGTCATGCTGTAAATAAGCGGATGTACTTCTCCATATTTTGCAGACGGTTCATATAAACGGCGAAGTTCATCGGTTAAATCGCCTGCAATAACCCGTCCGCCTCCGGAATACATCTCTTCCCGTTTAAATTTTGCGCCGCATACCGGGCACTCAATTTGCTCTTTTGAATAATAAGAAATTGCAGCTTCTTTTTTCGGCGGCTGCAACGGATTTTCATAGTTCATGCTTAATAACTCCTTTATAGTAAACCTATTCGGAAACTTGAGTTTCTGAATAGGTTACCTTAAAATGCGATGTTCTCGCATCGTGCTATGTGTACGATTTAGAACTCGTCGACCTGTTCGGAAACGCAGTTATCGAACAGGTCTAGTATAAGGTTATGGGAAACTCTAACAACTCATGTTCGATTATGGGAGCTTCCGCTTAAACTTTCACAAATATCATATGGGAATCTCTAAAAAACTATACCTGAGTTTTTAGCGGTTCCCATGTTAGACTCAGCCTTCCAATATCACACTTGCGATTGCAATAGACCGCTCATGGGTAAGCGAGATATGAATGTGCAGACCTTTCAGCTGCTGAAATAATGCCAACGCATCGCCAAATAATGTTAATTCCGGCTTTCCGGTTGGATTATTTGTTACAAGAATATTCTTCAACGTCATTCCGCTTAAGCCTGTTCCCAGTGCCTTTCCATAAGCTTCTTTTGCGGCAAAACGGGCAGCCAATGAATATGCGGCGGTTATGCCCCTCCCATTCGTATCCTCTATTTCTTGAGGGTGGAAAAACCGGGTAAGTAATCCGGGATTTTCTAACCAGCGCTGCATACGGCTAATATCAACGGTATCTATGCCTAATCCTAGAATCATGTTTTAATAACCCTGCATATCCGTTTCTGTATTTTCCTGCTTTTCCACCAATGCTTCCACCGTTACCTGAACGGATTTCGGAGTAAATGATAGGATTTTAAGCTTTGCATATTCTACCGGAAGGATCGGTTCTACCGGCAGCGTATATACCCCCGGCTCAGTAATTGCTTCACAGGATACGGTAAGAATATTTTCAGGAGGATTCCATGTTTCTAATAGTTTTTTAGGACCCTGTACGTCAAAACGGGCGGTTTTTTTATCGGCAGTAATAGAAAAATCCCGATTAGATGTTGCAAAATACAGCGGTACATTATTAAACTGTTTGTGCATGGTTGTTTCAGCAATTTTAACGGTATGCGAAACCTGCGTCTTACCGTTGATTGACAGCAGCGGATTGTCGTTCACGATTGTTGCCGTTCCCGAAAATCCGTTTGTGCGGGATTCTATCGAAAGCGGTTCGGTAACAAGCTCGGTTATTTTTTCTATCAATTCAGCAGGACCTTCTATTTCAGCTGTTGCAGGGTCAACCGAGCTTTCGGTAACCTCATATCCATCGGCTGGAATACCTTTTAAAGAAAGAATAACGGGTACTTGCTTCCGTATACAGGTTTCCAATTTGAGGGAAAGCATTGAAGGATCCGTATTGATCTCTATCGTGCCAAGCGGGGTTAAGGTTCCGTTCAGTTTTGTCTGAATTGGAACACGGTATATCCCATCGGTTGTAAAAGCTGAAATATCAATATAGGCAGAAACATCCTCTTCTCCGATAGAGCCGATAGTACTCGCATTTCCCCATACCGAAACTTTTACTTTGCTGGGATATTGCTCCGCAGGGGTAAGGGTTCCTTCATTTTTTACCGTGAGCGGAACAATAAGATAGCGTTTTTCCAAGAGTGTTTCGCGGTAAAATTGCGAAAGGAGCACCGCAAAGACAAGGCAGATGATCTTTATGGGCCAATTTTCGACAAAATGGAGCAAACGCCGTTTTATGTTCTCTCCAAATCGTTTGATATCGGACTGTTTTTCTTCATTATTTACTTTCATGATGCACTTCCTTCCGGCTGCTGTGGCTTTTCTTCACCCTTTACTTTCAGAAGATAGGTGAGCTGATTCATAATATCGTCTTGACTGAGGTCATAGTAGAGTTTTGAATCGTAGGCAAGGCTGATTGCACCGGACTCCTCAGAGACGATGAGGACGACGGCATCCGTTTCTTCTGCAATGCCGAGCGCTGCACGGTGCCGTGTACCAAAGCTTTTGTTTATATCATCCTGTTTGGTAAGGGGTAAATAACAGCCTGCCGCAATAACCTTTCCATTATCAATAACTGCGGCGCCGTCATGCAGCGCTGTATCAAATTCAAAAATCGTTGCCAAAAGATTAGAGCTTATATCAGCATTGAGCCGGGTTGCCGAAGGGTTTTCGATAATCTCTTTAAGGCTGTCCTTGCGTAGAAAAACCACGAGCATACCGCGCTTGAGTGCAGACATTTTATCGGCTGCACTGAGTACATAGTTAATATGGCTATGTTGAGAGCGGGAGCGCCGCAGCCATCCGTTTTGTCCCATTGTGAGGAACATACGCCGCAGCTCCGGCTGAAATACAATGGCAGCGCCGATTACCACACCCGTAGCAAGGATATTCAGCAGCCACAGCAATGTTGTCAAATGCAATAAAAAAGCAAGCGCATAGATAAGCAGCATAAAGAGCGCCCCGCGCCCCAGCTGCACAGCCTGCGTTTTAATCAAAATCTGATACGCCTTGTACATCAAAAAAGCAAGCAGCAAGATATCCAGCACTGGACCTATGTAGGTTAGATAAAACGACAGTATATCTCTAATTAGTTCCATATTTCTGTAATTCCTTTAACACCAATAACATTTCCTGTGTTTCCGCAACATCGTGAACCCGTATAATAGCAGCTCCGTTTTGCACCGCATACAGCGCGGCAGCAATACTCCCTGCAAGCCGCCCCTCCGGAGGAGCGCCGCTTACTGCTCCGATAAAAGACTTACGCGAAAGCCCCGCCAGCAGCGGGTAGCCGAGGGCGGTAAAAGAACGTCCTGCTGCAATTAAGCGGTAATTATCCTCAACTGTTTTTCCGAATCCGATGCCGTAATCTAAAATGATGCGGTGCGGCGCAATTCCGCAGCGAACCGCGTATGCAGCCCGTTCTGCCAGATATGAACAAACCTCCGCAACACAATCTTTATACTGCGGGGCATTCTGCATGGACTGCGGTACTCCCTGTTTGTGCATGAGCACCACGGAGCCTTCCTCTGCCGCAATCAGCATACCCAGTGCAGGATCGTCCGACAAGGCTGAAATATCGTTGCACATCTCAGCGCCGGCTTTAAATGCAGCCTGCATTACCGCTGCCTTCCGCGTATCTACCGAAATAGGAACCGCGCTGCGCTGCCGTATCGCTTCTATAAGCGGAATAACACGTTCCAATTCTTCATCCGTATTCACATAAGCAGCTCCCGGACGGGTGGACTCTCCGCCTATGTCGATAATATCAGCTCCTTCCGCCTCAAGCTTCAATGCCCGTTCCATATTTTGAACCCGCTCAGCCGATCTGCTCGGCTCATAAAACGAGTCGGGAGTCGCATTGACAATTCCCATAATAAAAGCGGGCAAATCCGTTTTTATCCAGTGCTGTTTTCTACAATCAATATGCTGCATAACGGATTATAACAGATTTTTCTGCTCTTGTAAGAGGGCAGCAAGGGATTTGGAAACTTTCCGAAATTATGCTTGACGGATCGGATTTTCGGATTTATACTTTAATTATAACATGACGTAAGGCGAAATCGATAGCCCTGTATTTTATTCCGATTTTGCCTCATTATTTATGTAGGCACCTCTAAGCATGAGTGCTTGAGAGATTCCCTTATATTATTTAGTTAAAACTTACTGAGGAGGAGTTTTATGAGTAAAGAAACTTTAAATCCCTTGGAGAACGCACAGGCTCAAGTAAAAAAGGCATGCGAAGCCTTGGGAACAGACCCCGCTGTTTATGAATTGCTGAAAGAACCGCAGCGGATGATTGAAATTTCCATTCCGGTAAAGATGGATAACGGCACAATCAAAGTGTTTAAGGGATATAGATCCGCACACAACGATGCTGTTGGTCCTTATAAGGGCGGTATCCGCTTCCACCAGAATGTTAATGCTGACGAAGTAAAAGCTCTTTCTATTTGGATGAGTATTAAATGTCAGGTAACCGGTATTCCTTACGGCGGAGGAAAAGGCGGTATTACCGTTGATCCTTCCGAGCTTTCTCAGCGCGAGCTGGAACAGCTTTCACGCGGCTGGGTACGCGGCTTGTATAAGTACCTCGGCGAAAAAGTAGACGTACCCGCTCCGGACGTAAACACCAATGGTCAGATTATGGCATGGATGCAGGACGAATACAACAAGCTCACCGGCGAACAGACAATCGGTGTATTTACCGGTAAGCCGCTTACATACGGCGGTTCTAAGGGAAGAAACGAAGCTACCGGTTTCGGTGTTGCTGTTGTTATGCGTGAAGCATGCAAAGCAATCGGCATGGATTTAAAGAAAGCAACCGTTGCAGTTCAAGGTTTTGGAAACGTTGGGCGGTTTACCGTTAAAAATATCATCAAGCTGGGCGGAAAAGTCGTTGCAGTTGCAGAATTCGATAAGAAAGAAGGTACCTACGCAACCTACAAAGAAAGCGGCTTTACTTTTGAAGAATTGAACGAAGCAAAAACGAAGGACGGCAGCTTGTTGAATGTTCCCGGTGCAAAGAGGATTTCTCTCGATGAATTCTGGGCATTGAACGTTGATGTTATCAGCCCCTGTGCAATGGAAAACGCAATTAAAGAGCATGAAGCAAACTTAATCAAAGCTAAACTTGTTTGCGAAGGCGCTAACGGACCTATCACATTGGAAGCAGACGAAATCCTCTACAAGAAGGGTATTCTGGTTACTCCCGATATTCTGACCAATGCAGGCGGTGTTACCGTTTCTTACTTTGAGTGGGTACAGAACCTCTACGGCTACTACTGGACAGAAAAAGAAGTTGAGGAAAAAGAAGAACGCGCAATGGTTGACGCTTTCAACCCGATTTGGGCATTGAAGCAGGAAAAGAATGTTTCGTTCCGCCAGGCAACCTATATGAAGTCCATCAAGAGAATTGATGAAGCTATGAAGGTAAGAGGCTGGTATTAGTCTAAATAGCATAGCATTTAAAAATATAATTAAAAAACGTTGCGGTTTAGGTACAGGAAGTGTGTGTAGTGTTATTGCTTCTTATACAGTAAGGTTGTAGGTGATCCTGTACAGAAGGCATTCCGGCGGTACTATGCGCTGCCGGAGTGCCTTTTTTTATCTTAGACTTTGCTGATGTGCATAGTATGAGGTATACTAGACCTATTCGATAACTGCGTTTTCGAATAGGTAGACGAGTTCTCGCATCGCACAAATAGCACGATGCGAGAACATTGCATTTCAAGGTAACCTGTTCAGAAAGGTCAGTTTCCGAACAGGTTTACTATTGAGTAGCTGATGGGTTCTGCAGTATTTTTTCATGTTGATTTAGATGCCTTTTTTGCCTCTGTTGAGCAGCTGGATAATCCAAGCTATCGGGGACAACCTGTTATTGTAGGCGGTCTTGGGAAGCGGGGTGTGGTTTCGACAGCCTCGTATGAAGCGCGGAAGTTCGGTGTGCATTCTGCGATGCCGATGATGCGTGCCCATGCTCTGTGTCCGCACGGGATTTTTTTGCAAACACGGATGCAGCGGTATTATGAAAAATCAAAAGAGATTATGGCTATTTTCCATACATTTAGCCCTGTTATCCAGCAGCTGTCTATTGATGAAGCTTTTTTGGATATGAGCGGTATGGAAAAAATATTCGGTAATGCGGAAGCGGCTGCCCGGCTTTTAAAAAACACCGTTTTTGAAAAAACCGGACTGCATGTTTCGGTTGGAGCAGCATCGAACAAGTATATTGCGAAAATCGCTTCAGGAAAGTCGAAACCCAATGGCTTGCTCGTTGTACCGCACGGAGAAGAAGCCCTTTTTATGCGTTCACTGCCTTTGAACGATGTGTGGGGAATTGGAAGCAAAACGCGGAATCGGCTTGCCGAAGCGGGGCTGACCACCATTGCCGAGGTGCTGAATCAGCAGGAAGCTGTGCTGCAGTTGATTATCGGAAATGCTGCGGGCAGCTTTTTGTATAAGGCTGTGCGGGGCGATATGGCACATGTCTTTAACGAAGAGCGGAAAAGTCATTCCATCAGTACGGAACGCACTTTTGAAACAGACTTACATGAAAAAAATGAAATATCCGATATAATTTTTCAGCTCAGCGCTGAGTTGATGTGCCGTATTCTTGATGAGCAGATTAAAAGCCGCACAGTGCATATCAAAATACGCTATGCGGATTTTTCCACTATTTCCGCACAGCAGACAGGCGCTCTTATTAACGATTCAACCGATTTATATGAACGGGCGCAGCGGCTCTTTTTTGCCCGTTTTGATACTGCTCTGCCGGTTCGGCTCATTGGGGTAGGGGTAGATACCGAAGCAGCAGATAGTCAATTAGAGCTTTTTACCTCTGAAAAATCAGCAAAAAAGCGTAAACTTGAAGAAGCTGTTTTAGATATGGCAAAAAAAGATGCAAGCATAAAGATTGTTCAAGCCCGGCTGCTGACATAGCGGTATAGCCCCGGTTAGGGCGTTTTTTCCAAGGATTTTAACGCATTCAATGCTGCTTTTGCATCTTGCTGTGCAACGGCGATGAATTCGATAATATGCGGATATTTTGCTAAAAACTCACCCCACTTTGTCAGCCGGTCAAGTTGGAACTGCTCCGATGCTGCATATTGAGCTTCCGTTGCAGCTGTTTCCGCTAAGAGCTGTTCGCGCTGCTGTTCATACAGATTATAAGACTGCTCTGCCAGCTTGTACGTGTGAATATCCGGTATTACCAGATTGGAAAGGGTAACAGCGGAAAGGGAAAACTCCTGCCCGATTTCTTTGTTCAATTCTTCTTTTATTGTTTCAGAAAGTTGCTGATAGTCGGTTTTTACCTGCTGATACTTGTATGGATCATCCAATAACGCTGAAATATAGCGGTACGCTACTGTTTGCAGGGCTGCTTTTACCCGCGCATCGGTATACGCTTCCAGCGCTTCTTGGGTTTGCAGTCCTTGTTGACTGACGATTCGCGCTAAATACTCCGGTTTTACTACAGCCAAAGCATCTGCAGCGAATGACCATGCAAAGCTTTCTTTTATATTCAGCACCTTACTGTATTTTTCGGCAGCCGGCAGCGTTCCGTCTGCAGTGTAGTGTACTTGCCGTGGTGCAAGATCAAAGACAAAAATACGCGCATTGGTAGGAATGAGCCGTTCCCAGCGCCATGTCAGCTGTCCGGGAATGATGAGTTTTTGATGATAACCGCCTGACTTAGACAGCATAACCCCATATTTTCCGGCAGGGATAGAAAATTGTGTCCACCCGAAAAAGAATACAAGCCCTGCTCCTACAGCTAAGAGAATAACAATAAATAATACTTTACGAATCGTTTTCATATATATAGCATACAGCATCCTTATATGTTGTATCAAGCGGATTATTTGGAAGATCAGAGGTATCTACTGCTGTTTAAAACTTGCACTTGATTCTTATTTTTGCAGCCTTGTAATTTTTTATGTGATATGGCACTATTTATGTATGAGTTTTACTAATAAGCTCCAAATGGGTATTGACGTAGGATCAACCACAGTAAAAACAGTTGTTCTTGCTGCTGACGGATCCATTGTATATAGCAGATATGAACGGCACCGTGCCGATATACGGAAAACAATTATCACAGTAGTAACGGACGCCTTAGATACCGTTACTGCAAAGTATAGCAGCGATGCAGAGCTCCATGTTCGGGTAACCGGTTCCGGCGGATTAGCGGTTTCAAAATGGCTTTCGGTGCCTTTTGTGCAGGAAGTTGTTGCTGCCTCCATCGCCGTGCAGGAAAAAATTCCGCAAACAGATGTTGCGATTGAACTTGGCGGAGAGGATGCAAAGATTACCTACTTTGGGCATGGCGTAGAGCAGCGTATGAACGGTACCTGTGCAGGCGGTACAGGTGCTTTTATCGACCAAATGGCAGCGCTTTTGGAAACAGATGCATCAGGATTGAATGAACTGGCGAAAAATGCCTCAACGATTTATCCCATTGCTGCCCGCTGCGGTGTATTTGCAAAAACCGATGTGCAGCCCCTTATAAACGAAGGTGCGCGGAGGGAAGACATTGCGGCAAGTATTTTTCAAGCAGTGGTAAGCCAGACTATTTCGGGACTTGCCTGCGGAAAACCTATCCGCGGACGCTGTGCTTTTTTAGGCGGTCCGCTTCACTTTCTTGATCAGCTTAGGCAGCGCTTTATAGAGACGCTGAACCTCACCGGAGATGAAATTATCGTGCCGGAAAAGTCTGAGCTGTTCGTGGCTTGGGGGGCTGCGCTCAGTGCAGGCGGTTCTCACCAGAACCTGCGTCCATCAACCCCTGCTGCAATCCGCAGTACAGCGGGCGCAGGTGCAACACAGTGTACCGCCCCTATGCAAACCCGGCTTACCCGGACTGGATTCCTCAACAAGGGGGATACTGTACCGAACATAGCCCGTACGGCAACCTTTACCAGTTCGTCAGCCCTCACCGTTGAAAGCCTCAAAAGCAAGCTCGGATCGCTGAGCACGGCTGAAATGCAGGAGGTGCAGCGGCTTGAGCCGCTTTTTGCAGATGAAGCAGCGCTGCAAACCTTCCGTGAACGGCATGCACGGGAGCGTGTCCAAACAGCGCCGCTCGCGGAGGCTTCGGGATCGTTGTTCTTAGGCATGGATGCGGGGTCTACTACCACAAAGGCGGTGCTGATTGACCGGGAAGGCAGGCTGCTCTGGCAGTTCTATGAATCAAATGCTGGAAATCCTGTCAACCTCGCAGTTTCAATGCTGCAATCGCTATACAAACTTATTCCGGAAAGCGCTCATATTGCCCGCTCCCTTTCCACCGGCTATGGTGAGGGGCTTTTCCAGTCGGCATTCGGGGTTGATGCTGGTGAGGTAGAAACCATTACCCACCACCGCGCAGCAGAGTTTTTTCTGCCCGGTGTGGACTTTCTGCTTGATATAGGCGGACAGGATATGAAGTGCATCCGCATGAAAAACGGGTGCATCAGTTCCATTCAATTAAACGAAGCTTGTTCTTCCGGCTGCGGCAGCTTTTTGGATAACTTTGCCCGCTCGCTTGGTATGTCTGTACAGGAGTTCTCCGCCAAAGCGCTCACATCAACAAAACCTATTGACCTTGGCAGCCGCTGTACGGTTTTTATGAATAGCCGTGTCAAGCAAGCGCAAAAAGAAGGAGCCTCCGTCGGCGATATTTCTGCCGGACTTTCGTATTCAGTTATCAAAAATGCGCTTTTTAAGGTTATTAAACTGCGGAATGCCGCAGCAATCGGCGAAAAAGTAATTGTCCAGGGCGGTACCTTCCATAATGATGCGGTACTGCGCGCCTTTGAACTCATCTCCGGCAGGGAGGCTGTGCGCCCCGATATTAGCGGTTTGATGGGGGCTTTTGGCGCCGCGCTCCTTGCCCGCGATCAGTGGAAAGAACAAGGCTCTGATCCTGCTGCACAATCGAATATTTTGAAGCCTGCCGGGCTGACTGCTTTAACGGTTGCACTGGAGCTGGCCCGCTGCGGTAAGTGTGCAAATAACTGTCTTTTAACGGTTAACCGTTTTAACACCCCAGCAGCAGGCAGCCGTATTTTTATTACAGGGAATCGCTGTGAGCGCGGCGCTGAAATAGCAGAAAAGGGAAGCCCTGAGCAAAACCCCTCCCTGCTCAAACCGGGTGTACAGAAACAAGGCAAAAATGATCTGCCCAATCTCTTTGATTGGAAGTATAAACGCATATTTTCATATAAGCCGCTGCCCGAAGCCGAAGCAGAGCGGGGTGTTATCGGTATTCCTCGTGTACTCAATCTGTATGAAAACTATCCGTTCTGGTTTACTTTGCTTACCGCGCTGAAGTTTTCCGTCAAACTTTCGCCCCGTTCATCCCGAAAACTGTACGAAATGGGCTTGGAGTCCATCCCGTCGGAATCCGTATGCTATCCCGGTAAGATTTCTCACGGACACCTTGAATCGCTTTTGAAGGCAGGGGTTACCACGATTTTTTATCCGTGCATTCCCTATGAAACAAAAGAAGATACAAAGGCAAACAATCATTTTAACTGTCCTATTGTAACCAGTTATCCTGAGGTGCTTAAAAATAATATTGATGCATTGAGACAGGATAGCCGCATCTGCTTTATCAATCCCTTTTTACCGATCTACAACGAAAAGCGCTTGGGCGAACGCCTCTATGAAGAGCTGAACAAATACTGGAAGATTCCGCTTGCTGAAATACGCGCAGCAGTACGGAAGGCAAAAGAGGAGGCTGAGGCGGTAAAACGGGAAACGTGGGAAAAAGGTGAAGCGGTTCTTCGGGAAATCAATGAACGGGGGCTGATCGGCGTAGTGCTGGCTGGACGTCCGTATCATATTGATCCGGAAATTCACCATGGTATTCCCGACTTACTGACCGGCTTAGGGCTTGCCGTATTGACGGAGGACTCGGTTGCTCATTTGGGAACGCTCCCGCGTCCGCTCCGAGTAGTTGATCAGTGGGTGTATCATAACCGGCTCTATCGCGCAGCAGAATTTACCGCGCGGCAGGATAATCTTGCTTTTATTCAGCTGACCAGCTTTGGATGCGGTTTGGATGCGGTTACTGCCGATCAGGTGCAGGAGATTACAGAAGCGAAGGGAAAGATGTACACCCTGCTTAAAATTGATGAAGGTTCCAACCTCGGTGCAGTACGTATCCGTATCCGCAGTTTGCTTGCAGCGCTCAAGGAACGTGCTAAGGCTGCTCCGGCTGAAGCTCCAGGTTACCGCGGCTTTAAGCATATCGAATTTACCGAAGAAATGAGCAAACACTACACCGTACTTGCCCCGCAGATGGCTCCCATTCACTTTGACTTGCTGGAAGCTGCGTTCAAACATTCCGGGTTCAACCTTGTTATTCTTCAAGCTACCGATCCCCATGCGGTAGATTGCGGGCTTAAATATGTAAATAATGATGCCTGCTACCCGGCTATTATTGTTGCGGGGCAGATGATTGCCGCTTTGCAGTCGGGAAAGTATGACCTCAATGCAACGGCGCTCATTATCACGCAGACAGGCGGAGGCTGCCGGGCAACAAACTATATCGGATTTATCCGGCGGGCATTGGAAGATGCCGGATTGGGACATATCCCCGTTATCGGACTGAGCGCTCAACAGATTGAAAAAAACTCAGGTTTTAAACCGACATTCGGACTTGCCGACCGGGCATTAAAAGCGCTCTGCCTCGGTGATCTTTTGATGCGTGTACTGTACCGTACCCGTCCGTATGAACAGGAAGCCGGAGCGGCGAATGCGTTGTACCGGCACTACGCAGACCGAATAAAAACAGAACTCAAGCACATGAGTGCATGGAGTTACGGTAAAGTTGTACGGGATATTGTGCGCGATTTCGATACCTTGCCGCTCATCCAAGAAGAAAAGCCCCGTATCGGTGTTGTCGGAGAAATTTTGGTAAAATTCCATCCGACGGCAAACAATGATATTGTCGGTACCATAGAACGGGAAGGTGCTGAATGTGTTATGCCTGACCTCATGGACTTCTTCTTCTATTCGTTATTTAATGGCGTGTATTACGAGAAATCGCTGGAATTACATGCTGTGAATCGATTTAAATATCGTGCAATGATTTGGTATATTGAGCGATACCGGAACGCAATGAAGCAACAGCTGAACAAAAGCCGCCGCTTTACTGCTCCGGAATCGATTTACAACCTTGCACAAGGTGTTCAAGGAATACTGGATTTAGGAAATGCCGCAGGGGAGGGCTGGTTCTTAACAGCAGAGATGGTTGAGCTGATCAAGGCTGGCGTTCCCAGTATTGCCTGTTTACAGCCCTTTGCGTGTTTGCCGAACCACGTTACCGGTAAGGGAATGATCAAAGAGCTTCGCCGCCGTTATCCTGATGCGCAGATTTCCGCAATAGACTTTGATCCGGGGGCAAGCGAAGTAAACCAACTGAACCGCTTAAAGCTGTTGCTGGCAAATGCGCCCTGCGGTACTCACCCCGACGCATTGCACAAGCGGGGGCATAGGAAGTGATGAGACCTGCTCCGAAACGGCAGTTTCCGAACAGGTTTATTCTATGGGAAGAGCATCGGAGGATGCGCCGATTTTTCCCGCAGAATGGGAGGTTATATATGAATATTGGTGAACTCAAAGAACAGGTATGTGATATATGCCATAAGATGTGGCAGCTCGGCTGGGTTGCCTCGAATGACGGGAATGTGTCGGTAAAGCTGGAAGATGGGACTTTTTTGGTAACGCCGACCGGTATCAGCAAGAGCTATATTATCCCTGAAAAGCTGCTTATCATTACCAAAGATTGCAGCATTATCGAAGGGGTACCTGAGTATAGACCTTCGTCAGAGATAAAGATGCACCTCCGCTGTTATCAGGACAGAGACGATGTTGGTGCTGTTGTGCATGCGCATCCCCCTGCTGCGACGGCTTTTGCGGTTGCGCATTTGCCGATGGACCGCTATACCACTATTGAATCGGTTGTTACCATGGGGTCCGTGCCGCTTGCACCCTATGCGACACCGTCTACTTCCGAAGTTCCCGAATCGATTGCCCCCTATCTCCAGGAACATGATGTGCTGCTGCTTGAAAATCACGGGGCATTAGCTATTGCTTGTGATCTCTTAACGGCATATTACCGTATGGAAACACTGGAATTATGGGCAAAAACAAGCATTTATGCGCATATTCTCGGCGGCGCAAAAGAAATTTCCCGCGAAAACATCGACCGTCTCTGCCGTATGCGCAGTGATTACAAGGTAACCGGTAGACATCCCGGTTATAAGCACTACCGAGAAGAGTAGGGTATACTCTTATAAAAAATGATGGAGCTTTTTTTAATATTCAGAAACAGAGTAGTCTTACACGTGTAAGTTGTTGCGGATTTCAGTAAGAGATGTTGAAAATTTTTTTTGATAGCGATTTTTTTTATGTTGTTACATCGGCTGGAGCAGCCCTCCCGCATCTAAGGAGGTACACGGCTGCTCCATACCGTACATAATTACTTAGAAGAAGTCGAAGTCGAAGTGATTTTCATCGAGGTATTTTCCGATATCCCCCCCATGAACTGTAATCTCAAAGCTCTGTGAAAATAGTGCCTCTACATTTTCTATTTCCGCATACGTGCTGGGTTTTTCTCCCGCACCGGTATAACGCAACTGACCATAAAGAAACACGCTCCGCTTTTTATCAAATTTATTCATTGTTTTTGTCATATTTTTTTCAGCTGTATCTCTTAGATCTTTATTAACAGCTTCTACTATTACATTGATCGTTTCTGTTGATACCTCTTTCGTCTTCAAATTATATTTGTCATAAAATTTGTGAGTATATTTGTCATAAAATTTGTCATAAAATTTATTCCATGCCTTTTGCTGAACCTTCCTTTTTATGTTTTCTATCCGCTCAGTACGTCCGGGTACACCGAATTCTGTTCCTACATTTTTTGTTGTAAGCTGATTACATCCGGTAAACAAAACAGCGGCTAAAGCAGCCAACAAAAATCCAATCTTTACTTTTGTGCTTTTCATATAAAGCCTCCTTCAAGAAATATCTTTCTTCCATATTACCCCCCCCCCCTCTTAATGTCAAGTAGAAAAATAAAAAATTGTTCAAAAAAGCGAGATGGGATTCCGCATTATAACGACCTAAAAATGCTGTACGCGGTACTATCCCTTCATAATTATACTCCGCCCTCAGCCTTGTGTTTTTCTCCTGTACTCCACACATTGCATTTTATATCCTGATGTCCTATACTTTCTACAGCTATGGAAGACGAATTACAGATAACGCTAACAAACGATTACGCATTCAAACGCTTGTTAGGCTCGGAAGAAAATAAACCGCTCTTGCAGGACTTTCTGGAGTGCATTCTTGACCTTACACCGCAACAGGTTCTCGATCTTGAATTCATGGATAAAGAGTTGACGAAAGAGGAGTTCAGCGATAAAACGGGTATTCTTGATGTAAAACTCAAGCTAACCGACGGTACAGTTATCGACATAGAGATACAAGCGTCATGGAATGCATCATTTGTAAAACGAACGTTATTCTATTGGGCAAAAATGTACACAGCGGATTTTAAAGCCGGAGAATCGTATGATAAATTGCATAGATGTATCGCAATCAATATTATTGCAGACGGTTTTAGGCTCAATGACGCTATTCATTCAGAGTACC